>JBCCCR010000006.1 GCA_039033415.1 Pseudomonadota bacterium
CCGAGGCCAGGGCAGCCTCATCGTCGTGTGTAAACACCGCACCCGTATCCCGGCCGGCAATCATGTCAGGGCCGCAACCGACGCGATCACTGACAAGAGCGGGCAATCCCCGGGAAAAGGCTTCGTTCACCACCAGGCCCCAGGTTTCGGTAATCGACGGGAGCACCAGCAGATTGGCAGCCGCGTAGATTGCCGGCAAGGCCCCCTGATTTCTGAACCCGAGCATGTGAACCTGAGGGTCATCTCCGATCGCTTCACGCAGCTTACCTTCCAGTTCACCGGTGCCGACAAAAGCGAGGGCCGCCCGACCCAGCCGCGCGCGGCGAAACGCTCTGAGCACCAGGAGCGGGCGTTTGATCGACTGCAGCTTGCCGACAAACAGCACCAGCGGCTGCGAGCGATCGAGCGTTAAGCGCTGGCGCCAGGCGGCCGCCTCCTCCCGGACCTCTTGTGCCGGGCAAAAATGATCGGGATCCACGGCCGGCGGTGAACGATGAAGGTGCTGGTCGTCGATACCATGATGGCGAAAATAGGCGAGGTTGTGCTGACCGACAAACAGTGCACCAGCCAGACTTTGGAAGGCGCGACGAATCACGCCATCGGCAAGGCGGCGACGCAGCCCGTCCGGTCGCGCCAGCAGCGTTGAATCGCCGCGAAGCCAGGTATTCGCCGGCAGCCTTCCGCGGATCATAGCCGGCAGAATGCTTTCGTAGCGATAGGTCATCAGCAGCGTAGCCGCAGGTCCGTAGCGCGCGAGCGCTGGCCAAAGCGCCGGATTGCGCAGGCCACGGAAATGATGAGTTCCCGGGTCAGCGGCGGTGTTTTCGACAAACTCGCAGTCGTAACCGCTGAGCAGCGGCGTATCCCAGGTGACGGATTGACCAAAGCCGGGGTCCGCACCATCGCGACTGGCCGGATTGTCCAGATAGAACACTCGCAGCGCCGCATCGAGATTTGCTGAAAGCCAGCGAAACCATGGGGCAAAGTACTGAATCGGGTGTGAGCATACAACCGCGAGTTTTTGCTGACCCGTCACACCGCCACCGGTCGCGACTGATAGATGTTCGCCGTCAGCGGCCCACCGACAAACCGGAACAACAGAAACAATACGATGATGCTCATTAAGGTGCCGCCCACCATCTTCACGGCAGCCACCTCCAGGATCAGGGTATTGAGGATGATGACCACCGCAGCGCCCCACACGAGGTCCGAGCGCCCATAGCGAATAATGAGCTGCGAGATCGCCGCGACCACCAGATAGCCCCAAAGGAAGATCGGGACAAACATGCCTAGCGCGCCAAAATCGATATAACTCTCCGCCATATAGCCCAGGCTGATCGATGTCCCTTCGAAGCTCGATGCGAGAAGCAGACCGGTGTAGTACATCGTTTGTTCTGAGTCAGAGGGCAGCGGCGGTTTGTTGGGAAACAGAATGCGCGGCGTAAAAACATGAGTCACCGCGCGCCACCAAAGACGTCCGTTTTCGTAGGGTCGAACCTGCGGCACGTGGATCAGGGCATTGGCAAAATAGTCTACGTAGGCGATTCTGTCCGCGAGCTGCCCAACGGCCTGGCGGTAAGCCTCGGCCTCGGTGGCCGCAGCCAGATCGAACGCGTTCAAAATGCTTTCCCCGGTGCTGCGGGTGATCACCTGCTGACCGGTTCCCCGGTTCAAAAACTGTCGCTGGTCGACCTTAATCGCCGTCCAGAACACGGCCAAAACCAATCCGATTGAGACGATGCCAAAGCCGGCGGCAACACGGCGGAATTCAAAGCTCGGCCGGCAAAAAAAGTAGGCCAGCGCCAGGACCAGGATGACCTCTTTCCAGGCGGAAAAATAGGCGGCAAAACCGAGCACAATTTCGAGACCGCAGACCGCAATCAGCCACCCGTAGCCTCTTCGATCCCGCAAGACCTGACAGGCCAGTGCAAAAACAAATGCCCACTTGAGATCGATCAGCGGCAGGATGATCTGAGTCACGCTGCCCGGCAGCAGGTACTGCAAGCTCTTGAGGACACTCGAGACCGCAATCGCGGCACCGGTGGCCATGAGCAGTCGCAGGCGCACCTGGTCTGAATCTACGGGGCCCGCTTCCGGCGCTTCGCCAACCCGTTCCAGTCGCTGTGAAAACTGGAGCTGGGCCACTGCAAAACCCGCGATCAAAGCCAGCAAACCGATGAGGGTCAGCCCGGTTGCCTCACTCAGTGCGCCCATGACGGGGTGCTCAGCGCCGAAGGAGCCTTCGACCAGCATATCGTCAAGCGGGATTCCGAGCACGTTGGCATGCAGCAATTTCGTGCTGGCCTGCAGCCACTGATAAACCACTACCAGCATCACCAGCGGCGGTTCGTTGGTGCGCCACAGCATTACAAAGGCAATCCCCAGGATTCCAAATGCCAGCAACGTCAGCGGATAATTCACCAGCGGGGCGCGAATGAGAATAAAAAGGAGCGGGATACAAAGCAATCCCAGGATTCGAAGCTGCGCGCTATAACGCATACACTGAACTCCAGCCAGCTTCAAAAGCCCGCTCGATATCTTCTGCCGAACGGCGCGCAGCCTCGCCCATGCTCAAAACAGTGTTCGGTGTCTCACTGAGGCTCTTGAGGGCGGATACCAGACTAGGGACCTCCGGAGCTTCACAGATCAATCCGTCTACAGACTGCGAGATCAGCTCCGGTAACCCGCCTCGGGGATAGACCACCGAGGCGACCCCCGCCTTTTTTGCCTCAATGACGACCGCACCCAGGCCCTCTTCGACCAAAGACGGCACCACCAACACATCACAGCCGATCAAGAAAGCTGTCACATCCTCGACAAACCCCTCAAAGGACAGCCAGGAAGCGGACCCGTGGCGCTTGGCAAGCGCATCCCAGAATGCACTAGCTCTTCCGGCTACTCGAAGCTGAAACTCGACGCCGGCCTCGTGTAGCGTGTCGCAAGCCTCGAGCAGATGGTCGATGCCTTTATGGTGCTCAAGCTGACCAACAAAACCCAACACCAGGCCAGCCCTTTTGATCGGCGCGGCGACATCGGACTGGCGTGGTCGGACAAAGGGCCGTGACCAAATGGTCGTCAGCTTCTCTGGCGGACAACCCAACTCTCTGAGACGGCAGGCAATGTGGTCGGAGATAGCGACCACTCGATTGACGCGCGCCAAACACACACGCCACAGCAGGCGGTGAGCCATGGTGTGAGAAACCGGCGTATCCCCGCAGCGCAAGATCAGCGGTTTTCGAACGATCCACAGCAGCGGCAGAAAATTCAGCAGTGTCTCGGGATTGGAGATCTGCAGGGCGTTGATCGGAGTACGTCGCAGCCGGAGTGCCAGCTGTAGGTTCGCCTTCAAAATTACCACCAGAGCGGTCATCCATTGCAGCCACGTGGTGCTGCGTCCAAGTCGATCGTAAAAGTCGAGCTCGCACCAGGGTAAACCTAGCGATTCCAGGTGAGGCACCACCTGTTGACGACCCCAGTGCTCGTGTATCGCCACCATCACTTGTTCGCCGCGGCTCTGGAGGTGTTGCATTACGTCGATATTGCCGCGTTCGCGACCAAACAAGACGATGCCATCCAGCAACAGCATCACCCGCTTCATGCGAGCATCTCCTCATAGACGGCTAGGTAACGTTGTGTGATGACCGGGACGTCAAACGCCTCTAGCGCCCGCGTCCGACACGCCCGGCGATCGATTTCTTCAAGCCTACTGACGGCCGCGACGCCGGCAGCAATATCCTCGATCAGAAAACCATGGCGTCCATGCTCAATGATTTCCGGGGTCGCCCCTCGCGGACAGGTGATCACGGGCGTCCCGCTGGCAAGGCTTTCGGCAAAGACGATGCCAAACGGTTCATTCCACTGGATGGGCACCACCATCGCGGCTGCCTGGGTGAGCAGCGCCTGCTTTTGCTCGTCGTTGACCGGGCCGATGTACTCGATCTGCTCGTCACATTCCGCTATTACCTGTGAATCGAAGTAACGGCGCTCAGGCCCCTCTTCCGCGTGATTGCCCGCGATCAGGAGACGCCGGCCTGATTCGCGCGCGATCTGAATCGCCAGGTGAGCCCCTTTGATCGATTCAACTCGACTCAGAAAAACCAGCGGCGCATCCGTCCCAACTCGATCGCTCCAGTTGTAGTCTGCGCACCGCACACAGTTGTGTACCGCGTGCCAGGTACCGGCGCTGGCCCGGCCGCGGCTGGCGATGTAGCCGCTGCAGCCGCTGAATCGGAGGCGTCCTCCAAGCCAGCGGCTGGCCAGTGAGATTGTCCGCCCGGTGGGTTCGCGCTGGTAGCACATCAGACTCGGCACCGCCCGCATGCTCCCGCTGAGCGCCGCTTGCATCAGATAGGCCAGGCGCGAAAAGCTGTGCACGAGGTCCGGTTGAAAGTCGCGAGCGGCGTTCGCCAGCGCACGTCCATTCCGCCAGTGTGCGAGGCTGCTTGCCGGGTGGGTATCAGCCCATCCAAAGCGCTCGGTCGGAGCCGTCGAGTCCGGGTGTGCCAACAGTCCGACATCGTGACCCAGCTGGAGGAGTTCGTCAGCCAGCTGCGCAATGACCCGCTCGATGCCGCCGTAGAGCGTGGGCGGGACAGGCAGAAAGGGATCCGCGGTGAGAAGAACTCTCACGACGCCAGCGCCTCCTTGACGCGCTCCAGGAAAACTTTGGATTCGATGTCCCAGTTGAAGCGGTCGCTAAAATGCCTCAGGGCGGCGGCGTGTCCGCGGCCCGTGCACACAACCTCTTCCAGCCATCGGCTCACCGGTTCGGACACCGGTGGATCGTCCAGCAGATGCACGGCGTCGGTGAGCTCCGGCGCCAGCGCGAGATGGGCTGCCGTGGGAGTGAGCAACGTTGGAAGACCTGCGGCCAGGTAGGTAAATATCTTGTTCGCCAGGCATATATCCTTGTTGACCGGTTGGCGGTGCTCCAGCGCCAGGCCACAATGATGTCCCGCCGCCAATTCAAATAACGCTTCAGGGGCGAGGAGGGACATGAGCGTCAACTCAACGCCACAAGCCTGAGCCTCACGCCGCAGTGTCGCGTCAAAGCCCGGTATCGGTCGTCCCACCAGCGTCAACTCGAGCGGTCTTTCGAGCGCCGCACAGAGCTTTGGCGCGAGCGCGAGAAAACCGTCGAGCCCACGATCCGGTCCAATCGTCTGCGAGAACCAGAAAAACCTGACCGGATCACCGGGGCCCAGCGGGGGTATGATTTGCGGCCGCTCTCGATTCGGGCTGAACACGTTGAGCAGCACCGTCGGTTGAAGGCCGTAGCGTTGGGTCAGCGCATTCGCAATACCCGGCGAGGCGGCGCTGACGTAGCGGGCGTCCGGGAGGTACGCCGACTCCAAAGCCTCTCGCAGGCGCCGGTCGAACGACTGGCTCTCGTCGAGCTCATCAACATG
Source organism: Pseudomonadota bacterium (assembly GCA_039033415.1). Taxonomy (NCBI): domain Bacteria; kingdom Pseudomonadati; phylum Pseudomonadota; species Pseudomonadota bacterium. Next base: position 5,409 of record JBCCCR010000006.1, read on the forward strand.
GCTATCCTCCGCGTCAAAGGCAAAACCGGCGCCGGTTTCCCGCGCGACCGTTGCGGCCGCCGGCAGCGCCGCGAGATTGTGCGCAATCGCCAGCGCAAAGGGTGCCGAAGCGGTTGCGTTTTGTCGCCGCAGGGTGTTCCGCAGGCGGCGGCAGTCAGGATTCAGGGCCTCCGCAAGGTGCCACGCCCTGGGTCGACAACCGAGGCGAAACAGCAGCGCTACCCAGGCCCGATAACTCTTTTGACGCAGCCTGAGCAGAATCCGCGGCAGCCGTCCAAGCCGGCTGAGGCGAAGCCCGTCCGCGAGGGCTGGTTCGTCCATCTGCTCATCCAACTCCGCGAACCAAGGTACCTGCGCCGAGGTGACGGTACGGACGGAAAAGTTGGCCCGATGCAGTGCGGTCAGCTCCTTGACCAATCGTGGGTTTGACGAGAAGTGTCCCGGGCTAACCAGGCAGATGGTGGGCACATCAGGCATGCGGCGCCTTTCGGGCTGTTCGTCGCTGACCGAACTGGCGGTAGCCTAGATCGTAGACCGTCGCCTGGAGTCGTCGGGCCAACCGCCAGCCCAGGGGGCCGGCCAAGCGTCGTACCCACCGCCCGCCACCCACCGCCGGCTGAAAGTGGCCGTGGTCTCGAGCACTGACCTCGCAGCTCAGGCTTAAGTCAGGCGCGTAGGGGTAACACTCGACCGCCAGCCGCGACCACGCCGCGGCGAGTGCGGATCGGACTGCGTCCGAGTCCTCAACAGCAAGCAGCTGCCGCCCTATCAGCTCGAGCGCCGTGACCGCCGATTTGAAGTGGGACGCCGACCGCCCCGCGCTCAGCGTCTGGTCGCTGCCCGATCGATAAAAGCTGAGCGCACGGGCCGAAAAGCCCACCTGATCCGTCGCCAGCATCAGCCGCGCAAAATATTCGCCGTCGTCGTTGAGCGACAGCGCTGGATTCCAGGGACCAACCCGCTCGACCAGCGACCGGGATGCCAGCCAGGCAGCGGGCTGAATCATCAGGTTTTGCGACAGCGCAGCGATCTGCCAGGACACCGGGGTTTGCGGGCGCCACAGGTCGTCGGCGACCACCTGAGGGACCGCTGGAGGCTCATCGACAAACCGACACCACGAGCCGGCGGTGAGCTCGACGGACGGGCTTGCCGACAGGTAGTCGAACTGGTGTCGAAGCTTGTCTCGATGGAGAAGATCATCAGCATCCACGAAGCTGATCCAGCGGCCCCGCGTTTCCGCTAAGCCCCGATTCCGGGCGGCTGCTGCGCCCTGGTTGTTCTGCTTAACGATCCTCAAGCGCTGATCGGACACCACCAGTGTATCCACCGAGCCGTCCGTTGAACCGTCATCAACCACAATCACCTCGAAGTCTGAAACGGTTTGCGCCAGGATCGACTCGATGCAGGGCTTGAGCCACTCACCGGCGTTAAAGGCCGGAACGATGACCGAGACTCGCGGATCGGTCACGGCCGCTCCTCCACCGGCCGTTTTCCCAGCCAGCCAATCGCGCGCTCGCGCAGCCTAATGGCAACCCGCGGCGCGCGGCGTGCCAGCCATCGGTAAGCCGCGTGACCTTCACCCGGGCCCTGTCCAGCTAGCTGGCTTGCCAGCAGCGCCGCACGGTCGGCGACACGCCAGTCCTTGAGCGATGCCGCCACGGCGCTGATCTGCCAAAGCCGGGTGGAAATCGCCGAGTGATGTCGCGGCCCCGATTCCGCGGCCGCCTGGGCCATCACCTCAAATTGCGCTGAAACACAGGCCTGCTGAGCGGCTCCCGACATCGACCCAGGTACCCGGTAGTTGATCACGTGGATGGATTGAAGCGCCCGGAATTTGAGGCCCCCGCGCGCCAGTCTGCAATGGAACGCCTGGTCCTCGTTAAACAGCTGCCGATCAGGAATCTGGTAGCCGCCGGCGGCGAGCACAGACCGACGGCGGTAAACACCGCAGATGGCGTTGATGGGCTCTTCGATCGTATAGGCAACCGGATCGTCCACGAGTGCTGCGTCATCAAATAAACGTCTGGCGAGGAGCGAACCGTTTTGATGTTCCCGATATTCATAACCGCTGAGAAGCACGTCAATCTCGGCGCCCATGGCCGCCAAATTGGCGGCCACAAAGTCCGGTCTTAAACCGTCGTCAGCGTCGTGAAAATGAACCAGGTCACACGCCGTTGCCTCCAGCAGCCGATGCTTGCCCAGGGAACAACCGACGTTCTGATCGCTGCGGAGGACCCTGGCGCCGAGACGTTTTGCCAGGGCGCCTGTCCCATCGGTGCTGGCGTCGTCATGAACCCAAATCTCATCGAAGGGCTGGGTCTGCCGGGCCGCATCCTCCAGCAGCCGGGGCAGAAACTCAGCGGCGTTGTACGCGGGAATACAGAGCGCCAGGCTCATCGCTGCAGCCCCAGCCGCTGCGCGCCCCGTTCGACCAGCGCTTTGGCCAGGTCGCGACCGGCAAAATTTTGCGCCAGATCCCCCGCGCCGGTCAGACCGCCGGCGCTGTCGAGCACGCTTCGCCATAGCTCGACCGGTCGCGCAAGTCGTTCGGTGCCGGCCACTCGCTCGTAGAATTCAACATGTCTGCGCGCCTGGTTCGCGGGGTCGAGCTGTTCGGCCACGGCGGCTCTTGCGGCAGCGCCCATAGCTTCGCGCTCAGCAGGTCTTTGCGCCAGACAGCGGCCAAGACAGTCCGCCAGCGCGGCCGGGTCCTCCGCCTCGAACCGGAATCCGTTTACGCCATGCTCCACAAGTTCCGAGGCGCCGGCGCCGCCCGACACAATGGCCGGAATCCCGGAGGCCATCGCCTCCACAACCGTAAAATTGAAGACATCCCAGCTCGAGGGAACGACGACAAAAGCGGACTCGCGGCGGCGCTCCGCGAGCTCCGACGGCGGAACCATGCCGCGGGGCAGCAGCCGGCTTCCCCAGCAATCGGGAAAGCGTTTGCCCATCAGCTCCGACATGGAGATTGGTTTTCCATCGAGCCGTGTGGGCATGTCCCGGCCGTACCAATCGAGCTGTGCATCCGGCACCCGCTCCATCGCCTGCAGCAAAACCTCAACCCCTTTCCAACGCTGAATCTTGCCGCTGACCAAGGCCCGACCTGCGCCACCGCCGCTCTCAGCGAGCGGATACGGCGGCCGGATCACCGACACCGTTTTTCCCAGCAGCGCCGACCAGCGATCAGCGTTTGCGTCAGCGTAGGTGACGAGTCCGTCAGCCCAGGTTAAGCCAAGCTGCTCAATCAGTGCCGTCACGGTCTGGAAGACCCGCTCTCCGGGCAGCTGCTCAGCGTCAGCGATCTGGCTGAGGCTGGCGTGCAGCCGCACGGCCAGCGGCGTGTCACTTTCCAGCCAGGGCATGAACCCCAGCCCCCAATCGCAGCACTCAACCACGTCAAAGGGCTGTTCTCGCGCCGCCTCATCAACCTGTTGTTTCAACGCCCAGGCCGCAGCCAGATGGCGGTCGAGCCCAGCCAGCGGCTTCAGATGCGCGAAGCGCTGAAGGTGCTGTTGATAGATCCGATTTTGGAGGCCGTGCGCAAAGGGTTCTTGCGGCTCTTCGTCGATGACCGAACTGCTGCCGACAAAAACCTGCACATCGTGCCCGAGGCTGATCAGCTCGGGCACAAGATGTCGATAGTACGTAGCGATCCCACCGGCGACCTCACCCCACTCAGGAATGATCAACGCCAGCCTCACGCCACCACCTTCCGATCAGCCTGCAGCGCAAGCTGTCCGTCTTTGATTTCAAAAACCTCACCACACGGGGCCAGCAGCGCTTTGCGGTGCGTGATCACCAGCACGGTCGCCTTTCCGCGAAGCTCGGTGATCGCGCTGATAATGTCCCGTTCGGTGGCATCGTCCAGCGCTGACGTGGCTTCGTCGAAAACCAAAAACTCGCGCTGATGAAAAAGCGCTCTGGCAATTGCCAACCGCTGTCGCTGGCCGCCCGAAAGCCGCTGGCCGCGATCCCCCAGCGGCTCGTCCAGACCGCGCGGCAGCTCCTCCAGCAAATCGCCCAGCGCCGCCTTGCCAAGCGCTTTCTCGACCGCCGCATCTACCGCTCGCCCGGACCGATCATCCAGCGTGATATTGGTTCGGAGCGAATCATGAAACAGGCACGGGTCCTGCGGGATGTAGGCGCAGCGTCGAGTCCAGGAGAGGTTGTCTTCGGTCAGCGGCGTGCCGTCGACTGTCATCACCCCCGCTGTCGGCGAAAGCAGCCCCAGCAGCAGGTCGCCCAGCGTACTTTTGCCGGACCCGGAAGGGCCGACGATGCCGCAGCAGCTGCCCGGCTCGATGCTCAGACTCACATCCCGAAGCGCCGCCACCTCGCTGCCGGGATAACAAAAACTCACGCGTTCGAGAATGAGCTCAGGCAGACGCCCAGTGGCGGGCGGCGGCGCGTTCAGATCGGCGGCGGGCAACCGCAGGTCAGTCGCCAGCCTGCCCAGCACGGGGCGATTGGCCCGCAGCAGATTCACCTGATTTGCCACCGACGTTGCGGCAGGAATCAGCCGGATGCTGGCAACGCCGAAGGTTCCCAGCGTCGCCATCGCCGCAGCCAGAGATTCCGGACTTCGGCCAGCCCACAGCGCCGCCCCGAGCATCAGGGTGACCACCGCCAGCTCCAGCGCGCTGCGCGGAACCGTCTGCAGCGCGTTCTGAAGGGCCGTTGCTTCCGCCTGCTCCGCTGCGGCCTGCTCCAGCCTGCGACAGAAAAGACGCTGCGAACCTAAAACCCGCGCCTGCTTTAACGCCGCCAGGCTGTTGCCGACGGTTTGCACCACCCGCTCATAGCGTCGAACGATGCGCTCAGCGTTTTGACGCATCGGCCGTCGGGTTACCAGGTTCACCAGCAGCACGGTAACGCCGATCAGCATGCCCATCGCAACGGCAACCGGAGGGCTCAGAAAAACCAGAAAAAGGCCAAGCGCCAGCAGGACCAGGCCGTCTGCAATCAACCGAAGCAGCGCGTTGAGTACGTTCCCGCTGTAAAGCGCCACCTCGTAGAGCAGCGTGTTGGTCAACTCGGCCTCGCTGCGCTGCAGATGGAAAGCCCAGGGCTGAAGGAGATACTGTTTCAGCAGCCTGGACATCAGCAGGGCGCGATGATGATCACTGAAGCGCACAATGGTGCGCTGCAGATAGAAGCCGGCAACCGCCCGCAGCGCAAAAGCCAGAAGAATGGCGATGCCCAACCAGATCGGCGTACCGCCTGTCGGCTGTTCGGAGGACGAGAACGCGCTGCCGACGAAGGGCGCAATGAGGCTCACACCCAGCAGATCGAGCGCTGCCGCGGTCAGCATCACGCCCACCACCCAGGGAATCCGCCGCAGCTGGTCGCCCAGCACGGTAGCGAGGTCTCGCCAGAGCCCGGTCATTGGGTCATGGTCTCCGCCGTCAATGCGTCGACTTGCGCCCGAAACGCCGGCAGGCCAAATCGTTCCCTCACCGCTGCCGGATCAGCCGGCCGGTTGGTTCGTTCTCGCAAAGCCTTCAGGATTGAGCGTGCCATATCTTCCGAGGCGACAAATGTCCCGCCGGCGAGGCTCAGCGGGTCGGCGCTGCCGTCCTGACCCAAGCCCAGCACCGGGCAGCCGCAGGCCAGCGCCTCCAGATAAACGATGCCGAAACCCTCACCGGTGCTCGGCAGCACAAACAGCTCAGCATGACGATAGAGGAAGTGCAGTTCGGCCCGGGTAACCGCGTGAAGGAAAACCACGCGGTCCGCCACGCCGCAGCGGGCAGCCAAGGCTTCTAGCCTGCCGAGATCGGATCCGCTGCCGGCGATCACATAGTGCAGGTCGGGCTGATCCTGCAGAACCGAGGACAGCGCGCGGATGACCTGGTCATGCCCCTTGTATCGTTCCTGCGCGTCTAACCGCCCGACGCTCAGAAGGTAGCGGTCCGGCACCTCTCGCGGCGGCCGGCCCGTTGCCGGCTCAGCGAAACAGTCCTCGCCTACCGTGTTCGGCAGTATCCGCACCCGATGTTCCGGCAGATTGGACCAGCTCAGAAAGCGCCGCCTCGTGTAACGGCTGACGGCGGTGACCAGGGAAACCCGAGCCAAACCCGGGCGCCGCCAGAGCGAAGCGGGCCGCTGCCACGCCTCGATACCATGAAGCTGAAGCCAGAGCGGCAGGCCATGGCGGCCTGCCAGCCAGGCGGCCAGCGGGAGCAAAGAAAGGTGGCCGCACAGCAGCAGGTCAGGAGGCTGCTCCGCCAGCGCCTGGCGCGCCATCGCAAGATAGCGCCACCGGCCCTTGGCGCTGCGCTGCCGCAGACCGGAAGACTCATAGTCACCACCGCCGGTTGCGAGTACCTCAACGCGGTTGGCTGGCCCCAAAGCCAGACTGGTCAGCCAGTGGCGATTGAATTCCTGGATACCGCCGCGGGCGTTGAACGCCTCGGTGACCAAAGCTAGAACCTGCACTGCAGCTCCTGCGCCCAATGGCGCGCCCAGCCCGCGCCTGGGTGGCCACGCCATTGGTCCAGCGGCGTGGTGAAGCCCGTCTTGGGTCGCTCAAAGAGCGTTTCCGGCAGGAGGTCCGCCGCGGTCCGCAAGAGATCAGTTTTATTGAAGCGCACTCCCCCCGCCAGCTGCTGTAGCGACGTATCAACATACGGCACCCGGATCTCAAGCGAGTGACTCATCCCCGCCCAGTCCGCATCACGCAGCAGCTGATTCTTGAGGTAAAAACCCTGCTCTAACGCGCTGACTGCGGCCGCTGGATTGCTCTCTCGCCGGGCCCGCTGGTCCATGCGGCCCACCAGGTTGAGGCGCCTCAGCCCCTCGCGCGCCGCCGAGCGCCCCATCAGCCCGGGAAGCTCCCAGGGCATAAACAGACCGCGCTTCAACAAATAAGCCCCGCCCAGACTCTCGCCATACTCGAGCATGCCGGCGGCCTTAGGCGACAGCCCCAATACCGAACAGATTGGCCCCAGCGCCGTTCGAAGCAGGCGGCCCAGGCCCGGCACCCAGCTCGCCCAGGATGCCTGCCGGTGCCATCGAGGAACATCCGAAAACGACGGATAGCCCGCGAACAGCTCATCGGCGCCCAGGCCGGATAGCGCTGTCTTCCAGCCGGCTTTTGCCGCCGCGCCCGCCACAATCCAGGTGTTGAGGCCGTCGATACTCGGTTGATCCATGGCCGACAGCACCTTCGGCAGGTCTCGCTCAAACTGTTCCCGAGCGTAGTAAGACACCTGGTGGCGCACGCCCAGGCGGCCGGCGATCTGGCGCGCCAGCGTCACCTCGTCACGGTCACTGTTGCGGTATTCGGCAAAGCCGACAGTCAGCGCCTCAAGCTTCGGATTCTGCCGACTCGCCAAGGCCGCCAAGACGGCACTGTCGATGCCCGCCGACAGAAAAACGCCGACGGGAACGTCGGCCACGAGGTGTGCCTTGATCGAGTCCTCGACTGCCGCTTTGAGATCTGCCGGTCGATTCCCGTTCGCGTTCGAAGGCTCGCTGAGGAAGGAAACCGGCGCTGCTGGCCCGGTAGGACCGCAGCGTTGGTAGTGACCCGCCGGCAGCGGGCGAATGGCACGATACAGCGTAAAGGGTTCAGGGATGCTGCCGGTCAACAGAAAGCCGGCCTGGCCGGCCGGGTCCAGTTCGCGGGAAACCGCTCGGCTGGTCAGCAGCGCTTTCACCTGACTGGCGAAACGCAGCTGCCAGCCGTCGTCCGCAACGTAAAGGGGCTTGATGCCAAAGTGATCCCTAGCGAGCAGCAGCTCACGCGTCTGCTGGTCCCAGAACGCCAGTGCAAACATGCCGCGCAGTCTGCGCAGCGCATCACTCCCGTGCCTGCGTAACAGCTTCAGCAAGACCTCCGAATCGCTGCTGGACCGAAACCGCTCGCCGTCCGCCGTCAGCTCCTCCCGCAGCTCCTCATAGTTAAAGATTTCGCCGTTGAAGCACAGGACGAAGCGGCCGCAGCCGCTGACCATGGGCTGCCTACCCGCCTCGCTCAGATCGATGATGCTGAGACGCCGATGGCCCAGCACCAGCCGGTGGTCTGCCGACTCCCAAAGCCCACAATCGTCAGGGCCCCGACGGGTCATCGCGTCGCGCGTCGTCGCCGCTTCCACCGGATCCACATCCGGCGCGCTGCGGTGGTACGCGTAGATGCCGTTAACGGCGCACATGGCCTTCCTCGGACGTGCGGTCAACGTCATGCCGCAGCTCAGCCTTGAGACGCTCAATCTCCCGACGAAGCGACTCCAGTTCGTGGGTCTTATGCTCCAGAAAGGCCGCCGCCGCCAGCCGCCGTGCCTGGCGCCCCTGGGCGGTGACGCGGTAGCGTCGAGGTTTGCCCAGTCCAACATCCGTCTCCGGGACGATCATGCCGGTATCCACGAGGGCTTTCAGGCAATAGTTGACCTTACCCAGGCTGATCTCCAGCCGTCGGGCGAGCACACGCTGACTGCAGCTGGGCTGATGCTCCAGCAGCTTGAGCAGACGGTAATGGATTTCTTGATGCATCGATCGAATCAACGCGTGCATGGAGGCACGCTACCGCCCTGCAGTGTGCTGTCGCGCACCGCACGGCAAAGGCAGCTGCCGAACTTCAGCGAGCTGCGCGAAGGCTGTCAAGCGGCAGGGAAACCCGCCGCGACTGGCCCAATAATTCCACCAGGAGCCAGGCTCGGGCGTTGCCGTCCGCCGCCTGAAAAATGCCTCGGAGCCCGGCCATCGGGCCACCAAATACTTCAACCGGATCACCGGCGCTCAGCGCTGGCTGGTCCAGCCTGACCAGCCCGGTGTCGGGACAGGTGGCCGCCTGCAGCCCCGAAATCACCCAGCCAGGGACCTGAGCAGGCTCCGTGCCGAAGCGCACCAGCCGCGAAACACCAAAGGTTGAATCGATCGGCGCCAGCACCTGCTCCTGGGTGACGGCCACAAACAGATAGCGGGCAAAAAGCGGCTGCGCCGCCCGGCGAACCCGCCGACGCCGCAGCGGGTTTCGAGCCATGGGCAGGTAGGTCTGGTATCCCTGACGGTCCAGCTGCTCCCTGGCGCGCTCCTCGCCAGCGACCTTACTCTGAACCAAAAACCAAGTGTCTTTATTTAAAATCATAGGCTTGGGGCATAATCCTAAAGTAGAAAACACCGTTGTTCAACGCTTGAACACATCCATCGGCATTCAACGAAGATTTCTTCAGTCACAGCGCTGACGAAAGCGCCGGGCGGAAAGAAAAGCGCCCCACCCTTAGCCCATTCTTATCGGCCAGATGGTCTCGGGTTTTTAGCGCTGGTGGGACCCGATGCGCAGGGCACCGCAGGATTAAGGGTCAGTCAGAGAATTGATCTTTGTGTTTCAGGCGATGCTGCAGCCACTGCCAGGCGGTCTCGATCAGCGGCTCGATCTCCAGGTATTCCGGTTCCCAGCGCAGCCGATTGTGAGCGCGGGTCGCGTCAGCGACCAGTTTGGGCGGATCACCGGGTCGCGCTGCGCCGTCGACCACGGGGATATCCTTGCCCGTCACCCGGCGCGCCGCATCGATCACCTGCCGCACGGAATAACCGCGACCCATCCCAAGGTTATAGGTTTGGGTGCCGCCACCGCCGTCAAGGGTTTCCAGCGCCAGGACATGCGCTTTTGCCAGATCGTTCACGTGGACGTAGTCCCGAATGCACGTGCCGTCCTCGGTATCGTAGTCCTGCCCGAACACCGTAACGTTCTCCTTAAGCCCGGCAGCCACCTCGAGGAGCAGCGGAATGAGGTGGGTCTCCGGCTCGTGCAGCTCCCCGATGTCACCCTGCGGGTCCGCGCCGGCTGCGTTGAAATAGCGCAGCGAGGCCGACTTGAGGCCATAAGCCGAACCGTAGTCGCGCAGCGCCTGTTCGATGACCAGCTTGGTTCGGCCGTAGGGGTTAATCGGGAACTGCGGGTGCGCCTCGGGAATGGGGATCAGGCGGGGTTCACCATAGGTGGCGCAGGTGCTGGAGAACACCATCTTGTCGACCTTGTGACGCCGCATGCTGTCGAGCAGGTTCAGCGTGCCAACCACGTTGTTCCGGTAATAGCGCTGCGGGTCTCTCACCGATTCGCCGACATAGGCCAACGCTGCGAAGTGGATCACCGCAATCGGCTGATACTCGACCATCACCCGGTCGATCACCTCCGGCATCAGCAGGTCGCCCTTGATCAAGGGACCCCATTTCACGGCCCACCGATGGCCGGTCGACAGATTATCGAGGACCACCGGGCGATACCGCGCTCGCTTGAGGACCTTGCAGGTGTGGGACCCGATGTAGCCGGCGCCGCCGGTCACCAGAACTGTGGGTTTGCCGTCACTCATCGCCATTGCCCAGCAGCCGATCGAAATACTCGATGGTTCGGCCCAGGCCCTGCCGGAGCTCCACCTTCGGCCGCCAGTCAAGCGCCTGCTCGGCCAGCTCGATCCTGGGCTGACGCTGGGTCGGATCGTCCTGCGGCAGCGGACGGTATTCGATGGGGCTACTGCTGCCCGTCAGCTCAATCACCAGCTCCGCCAGCTCCCGGACGGTGAACTCACCCGGATTGCCGATATTGACCGGCCCGACAAAGTCTTCGGCCGAGCGCATGAGCCGCAGCAGCCCGTCGATCAGATCGTCCACATAACAGAACGATCGGGTTTGGCTGCCATCGCCAAACAACGTCAACGGCTCGCCGCGCAGCGCCTGGACCACAAAATTCGACACGACCCGACCGTCTGATGGGTGCATGCGTGGCCCATACGTGTTGAAAATCCGAGCGACCTTAATCGGCAGCGCGTGCTGCCGGTGATAGTCAAAAAACAGCGTCTCAGCACACCGTTTTCCCTCGTCGTAACACGACCGAGGCCCGATCGGATTCACCCGGCCCCAATAGGATTCGGGCTGCGGGTGCAGTTCGGGATCCCCGTAGACCTCGCTGGTGGATGCCTGGAGGATACGGCAGCCCAGTCGCTTGGCCAGACCCAGCATATTGATGGCGCCGTGGACGCTGGTCTTGGTGGTCTGCACCGGGTCACTCTGATAGTGCACGGGCGACGCTGGACAGGCGAGATTATAGATCTCGTCCACCTCAACGTAGAGCGGAAAGGTTACGTCGTGACGCAGCAGCTCAAAACTCGAATGATCGAGCAGATGGCGAATGTTGTCTTTTGTGCCGGTAAAAAAGTTGTCCAGGCAGATCACGTCCGCCCCGGCCTCCAGCAGCTTCTCGCAGAGATGTGAACCGAGAAAACCGGCGCCGCCCGTAACCAGCACCCGCCTCCGGGTGTGATAGCGGCGGCCTTCCGGACTGGTCACGCCGGCGCTCCTGGAACGGCAACGCTCGCGCCTCGGCCAATCGCGTAGTAGGCAAAACCCTTGCTGGCGGCGTGATCCGGATCATAGAGATTGCGTCCGTCAAAGATCACCGGCGCCCGCAGCAGGCCCGCCAGCCGCTCAAAATCTGGCGACCAGAAGCTGCGCCACTCGGTCACGATCACCAGTGCATCCGCACCGTCGGCAGCCTCATAAGCGTCATCGCAGAGCACCAGCGACGGGTGATCACCGTAAATCCGCTGGGCCTCTTCACCCGCCTCCGGATCGTAGGCACGAACCGTGGCACCAGCGGCCCACAACCCTTCCATCAGTGTGCGGCTTGGCGCCTCGCGCATGTCGTCCGTATTCGGCTTGAACGCGAGCCCCCAGAACGCAAAGGTTTTGCCCTCGAGACTGCCGAAATGTGCCCCGATCTTGCCCAGCAGCACCGACTTCTGATCCGCATTGACCGCCTCAACCGAGTTGAGAATGCGTGCCTCGTAGCCCACTTCCGCCGCGGTCCTCGACAGCGCCTGCACGTCTTTCGGAAAACAGGACCCGCCATATCCGCAGCCCGGATAGATGAACGAAAAGCCGATCCGGGGATCGGACCCGATGCCCCGGCGAACCTGCTCGACGTCAGCGCCGACGCGCTCAGCAAGATTTGCGATCTCGTTCATAAAAGAGATTTTGGTTGCCAGCATCGCGTTGGCGGCATATTTGGTCAGCTCCGCCGAACGAATATCCATGGTGATGATCTTGTCATGGTTGCGATTGAACGGCGCATAAAGGTGTTTCATGCGGGTCAGCGCGTGCTCGTCGTCGCCTCCGAGCACAATTCGATCAGGCTTCTGGCAGTCTTCGATCGCCGCCCCTTCTTTCAGAAATTCGGGATTCGAAATCACCCAGTAGTCGATCTCAGCACCGCGCGCCTGCAGCTCAGCGCCCATGGCCTGGCTGACCTGGTCGGCGGTCCCCACAGGCACCGTCGATTTGTCGACGACAATCTTTGGCTGATCCATGTGCTCGCCGATCGTCCGCGCGACCGACAGGACGTACTGCAAATCGGCGCTACCGTCTTCATCTGGCGGCGTTCCCACCGCAATAAACTGAAACTCGCCGTGGCGAACCGCGCTGGCGGCATCGCTGGTAAACGCCAAACGACCGGCCTTTGCATTGCTGGACACCAGGTGCTCCAGCCCCGGCTCGTAGATAGGTAGCTCGCCGCGGTTGAGGCCCGCAATTTTTTCTTCGTCCACATCCACGCAGACCACGTGGTTGCCCGCTTCTGCGAGACAGGCTCCCGTGACCAGACCCACGTACCCGGATCCAAATATCGTGACTTTCAAAGCTGAGTTCCTGGTAGATAATGCCCAGGCGTCAATGGTAGAGGTTAGTAAGACGGAGTGAAACCCGACCCGCAGGCATTCCAGGAGTCCGCAGCAAGAGCGCTGCAACGCGTCCCGGCTGACCGGCCGGTCTCGTTCGACTGGCTGGAGCAGCATGGGCTTCTCGGCATGGCGTGCGCGTGGGCTAACGAATTGGATCTGCCGACGGACCTTCGCGAAGACCTCCAGGCTTGGCGCAGCGCCTATGCCGCCCAGTGGCTGAGCTGGCAGCAGTGCTGGCCAGAGGCGCTGGCCGCCCTGGAGGCGCCGCTCGTGCTTAAGGGCGCGGCGCTAAATACCTGGCTCTACCCGGATCCGACCCTGCGACCGGTGGGCGACCTGGACATTCTCATCAACTCAGCTGATCGCGAGGCGGCGTGCGACGCCCTGCTCGCCCAGGGCTACCACCCCGAGCTTGCGGTGGACGGAGACCTGGTGATGACCCAGCAGCGATTTACGCTGGACAACCATCACGGCACCACGTGCCATCTGGATCTTCACTGGCAGAGCAGCAATCGGTCGGAGCTTGCCGCAGCGCTTTCTTACGAGGCGCTCATCAATCTGAGTGAAGAAGCTTCCCCTGGCCTGAGGGTTCTCACGCCGGCGGCCGCCTGGCTGCATGCCGCCGCGCACCTGCTGGGTCACCACGCGGATCGACCCGCGATGAAGTGGCTGCTCGACCTGCACCTGATCTGGGAGCTCTTGTCCCCCTCCCAGCGGTCTGACCTCGTCGAACTGGCAACGAGACTTGGCTTAGCGCCAATCGCCAGCGCGACGCTCGAGCTTTGCTCGGATACGCTAGGCACCCGTTTCTCCGAGACCGCGCGACACCGCCTGCTGGCCGGCGCACGGCAGCGAACCCGCCACTACGTGTCCGGCCGCTCAACCCTGCTGCAGGACCTGCGCGCACTGCCCCGCTTCCGCCCCCGCCTACGATATCTTCGGCAGCTGGTTTTTCCGTCGCGCCGCTTCATGGACGCCAGGGGCTTTGGCGGCCACCCGCTCGGCTATCTGCGTCGGCTGGCCGGAGGCTTGGCGAAGGCGCTGAACCGCGCTCTCGACCGGGGGCGGGCGGACAGCAGGGATCCGAGATGGTAAGCGGCGCGCTGCTCGCGAAAATCCATCGTGACCCTGAGCCCAGGAGAAACGACCCAGCAGCGCAGCGGGCCTTCGATGAGCGCCTGGCGCGAGCCCGACTCCGGCTCGATCAGCCTCAGAAATGTTTCGCGTGGCAGGGCCTCCGTGTCGGCGCACTGGGGCATCCCCTGCGACCGGAAGCGAAGCATGATAACGAAGACTTCGAGCCGCTGATCGAGCTCGACAGTCGCCACGTCGGGCTGGTGTGGGGGCAGCTCGATCCCGACGGGCCGACGACCCGGGAGGCGCTAGAGCTGTTGGCAGCGCGCGGCCCGCAGGTCGCCGAATGGTTCAGCGGCAGCTATGTCATGATGCTGATCGATCGGGTCGAGGGGACGCTGCGGCTACTGCGAGATCCGCTGGGGACCCGCGGGGCGTTTATTGCGGAAACCGAGGACGCCCGCTGGGTGGCCACCGACGAGCGCATGCTGTGGCCGGATCAACCGCAGCCGGAGCCTGCCTACCTCGCAAGCGTCTTCGCCGCCGAACCGCCGCCACCGTCACTGTCGCCCATTGCCGGCGTGAGTTCGCTGCCGCCGGGTCACTGGCTGCAGCTTACGCCCGACACGAATCCAACGCCGCAACGCTATTGGCGCTTTCACTACGACCCGACGGTGCGGCGGCTCAGCGCCGCCGACCAGCGAGAAGGACTGCTGGAAAACCTGCGCAGCGCGGTGGCAGCCACCCGGTCTGACGGTGATGCCGTCGCCATCAGCGGCGGACTGGATAGCCCGGCGGCGGCAGCTCTGAGTGACCTGCGCCAAGCCCTGACCTATCGGATCGAGCGCTGGCCGGAATGTGGGGAACATAACCTGGCGAAGCGGGTTTGCGATGACCTAGGGCTGGCGCTGACCGAAATCGATTGTGACGATGCTGAGCCGCTCGGCGACGCTTTTGAGAAGACGCCGACCCTCGCCTGCGGTCCAGAGCTGGATGCGTACCAGGCTTTGCGCTGGCGGCTGGCGGTGAGGGCGCGTCAGCAGGGTCACCGGGGCGTGCTGACCGGCGACTTTGCCGACCAGCTTTACCTGGGGTATCCGTATGCGCTTCGGGACAGCTTTTTTCGCCAGCCGCTGGCGTCTCTGGGCACGCTGGCCAAACGCTTGCGGGCAACGCCAGCCTTCTGGCGGGACCCAACGGTGCGCCGGCTGGGTCCGCTCAACGGCATTTCCCGCGGCCGGCGAAGCCCCGTTCGCCCCTGGCTGACGGACCATAGCCGCTCCCTGTTGACAACCGCCGGGCGCGACCACCCGATTTACGGACCGATCACCCAGATCGATCGCGTGGAAGGCTGCCTCAACAGCAGCACCGCCCGCGCCGCACACCTGGGGTACCTGCAGGGGCTGGCCTGGGGCGTGGAGTATCGGTTTCCTTACCGGCAGTGGAAGCTGGTGCAGTTTTTCCTCAGCCTGCCGGCCCACTGCTGGCTCGATCCACACACCGGCGCCACCAAACCGGTCACGCGCCAGGCGATGCGGGGACGCCTGCCTGCTGCCGTGACGGAGCGGTTGGCCAAGACCAGCCTCGAACCGATGTTTCGCCAGGCGGTCCTCAAAGACCATTGGGACAAGGTGCAGGAGGCGCTGAGCCTCGCCGAACATTGGCAGCCTTATATAGACCCCGCGTGGCTCGAGGAGCGTCAGCAGAAAAACGACTGGAGCGGGTTCAGCCTCTACGTGCTGTGGTGCTGCGTCAGTGCAGCAAGATGGCTACAGAATTTCACCGGAAGACACAGAGGCTGAATTGACTTCGGTAGGGTCAGCCGCTACAAACGAGTCATGAAATCCCGAGAACCCGAGCGCAAGCCGGCGGCCAAGACGCGAAAACCCTACCGCCGGCCCGAGCTGATCCCCCGCGGCGACGTCCGCGACGTCACCCTCGGTCCAACGCCCGGCGTTGGCGAAAGCGGCAATCCGGGGACGCTGCGTCCCTGAGCGGCATGGCCGCACGAACCGGGATCGACACACCCATATTCATCGGCGGTCGCACGTCAGGTTCCGCGCTACCCGACCATCATTACCGCATCGCCGGCCTCGATCTGGCGATTGACCAACCGCTGCCCCATTTCAAGCCTTTTCCTTTACCGACTGTCGAGTCAGGGTCGGCACGGTTGAGCGTCAGAACTCACGATGGTGCCGACGAGACACAGCGGTCACCGGCGGCCTGGCAACGATCATCCCGCGGACTGATCGGCCGACGAGAGCGTGACGTTACGATTAGTGGAGCTTCTGCCGCCCTGACGTTAGCGATCGAAGACCTCGGCAACTTTCGAATCGAGCTCCCCGACCAGCTGTGGTACCCAGCGGGCCTGTCCGCTGAGGCGTTGACCGAAGCGCTTTGCGGCCCCCTGCTCCCGCTGGTGCTCAGCCATCACGATACCTACTGTTTGCACGCAGCGGCATTTCGCCACCGCAGCGGCCTCACGCTGCTGCTGGGTTCCAGCGGCGCGGGAAAAACGACCCTGAGCCGGGCGCTCGCCGAAGCCGGCGCTGGACTCTGGGCTGACGACACCGTAGCGGTGCGCTGTGGCGGCGCTTCCGCGATCTGCCCGGGTCACTACCCACAGCCCAAGTGGCCCCGCTGGCGAGCGACACTCACGGAGCCGGAGTGTGTGATCACGCACCTGGTGTTCCTGCAGCCCTATAAAACGGGAGACGTTGCGCCCGGCGATGGGTCAGAGCAAGTCACGGTGACCCCGCTCACGCCGGCTGAGGCCACGTTAGGCGCGGTCGAACACACGCTGACCGGCCGGCTCTTTTCGCCGGAAGGCCTGCGGCGCCACCTGCAATTTGCTGCGGCGCTGTCGAAGCGAACCACCGCGTGTCGCCTGAGCTACCCCCAAGAGCCCGCCGCGCTTCCGTCGATGGTGGATTGCCTGAAGGCCGTAACCCCGTGGCGCTGATCAGCCGCATCCGAGCCGCTTGGCTGGTTTCGCGGGCCGCATTCCGCCTGCGCCGGCGCGGATTCCAGACCGCAGCTGCCGAGTTGCTGGGTCCACCGCCCGGGAGGCTTAAGCGCGCCTGGGGAAGCGACTTGTCGCCGCTAGAGGCTTTTGAACGAACCGCCTTTTTGCCCTGGTCCACCTGCCTCAGCCGCTGCGTGGCAGCCGCTTCGCTCCTGCGCCAACGCGGCTACCCGGCCCAGCTTCGGATCGGTACCCAGGTACAGCCGGCATTCTCGGCCCACGCGTGGATTACGCTTCATGACCGGAGCTGGTCGGAGGGTGATCATCACCCGCTTCAGGGTGCGGGCACCCGGGACTTGTCGCCGCCATGACCAGCAGCGGGTATGTCCTGCCGGATCACGTGATGTGTCAGCGTACGGGTGACGCGATGGTGCTTCTCGATACCCAAAAGGGGCAGTACTTCGAGCTGAACGACACCGCCTGCGCGGCGTTTCTGAACTTGCTGGAAGGGAAGACTCTGACGGGAGCCGCCGAACGCCTGGTGGAGGAGTTTGACGTCACCGAAGCTCAGGCCCTGAAGGACGTGGAGACGCTGCTGGAGGATTTGCTGACCAGCGGCCTGGTGTGCCAGGCCGCCGATCAGGCTGAGTAGTAGCTTCAGTGCTGACCCCGGCCGTCGGCCGGAGTCAGGACGGCGGTCAGCCCTCGATACCGAGAAGCTCCACCTTAAAGACTAGCGTTGAGTTGGGGCCGATCTTGCCCTGGTTTCGTCCGCCGTAGGCCAGATCTGAGGGAATGCAGAATCGATACTCGCTACCCACCGGCATCAGCTGAAGCCCTTCGGTCCAGCCGGAAATCACTCGATTGAGCGGGAACACAGCCGGCTCGCCGCGGCTGTAGGAGCTGTCGAATTCGGTCCCGTCGATCAGCGTGCCCTGGTAGTGCACCCGCACCGTGTCCGTCGCCTTCGGGCGGGGGCCGTCGCCGGCGCGCACCACCTCGTACTGCAGTCCCGATGGGGTCACCTGAACACCATCGCGCTGCGCGTTCTCATCCAGGAAGGCTTTGCCGATCTTCAGATTGTTTTCTGCAGCGTTGGCAAGCTCGAGCCGCTTACGGTCCATCTCTTCGGACTGCAGACGCGTCAGCGTCGCGGCAGCCGCGTCAGACTGGGCTGTGGAGAGCTGGCTGTCCTTGTCCGCCATCGCGTCCATTGCGCCGGCGGAGAAAGCAGACGGATCCAGGTTCTTGATGCCCATCTCCTGCATACGCACGCCGATGTCATAGCCCATTTTGTAGCTGAGCTCCGCATCTTCGCCCTGGATATCCTGGGCGACAGCGTTGACGGCCACCAAGGCCGCTGACGCGCAAACGGCGTGAAAGAGGGTTTTACGTGCGTTCATAGTGGCTCCATCTGCCAAAAAAGGGGTGCATTGTGCCTTAGAGCGCGCATTTGTAAAAACGTTGCATCGGCCGGACCGTGACTCCTGGCACCCTGTCTCAAGGGCTCAATGGGTGTTATAGTTCACTACAACACTAAACCGGCAAAGGCAGCCAACGCATGAGCAAGACCGTTTTCACGCGACCAGGTGTATTGATCGCAGCCGTATTGGGGGCACAGACGTTAGCCCTGGGCATCATGCTGAGC
Organism: Pseudomonadota bacterium; assembly: GCA_039033415.1. Taxonomy (NCBI): domain Bacteria; kingdom Pseudomonadati; phylum Pseudomonadota; species Pseudomonadota bacterium. Next base: position 23,773 of record JBCCCR010000006.1, read on the forward strand.
GCCGCCTATCTCATGTCGTCGCTGGGCGAAAGCGACCAGGTCGTCGACGTCTTTACCAGTGAGTGCATTTCCACCGCCGCCGTCAACGCGCCGGTGGACGGCAAGAAGAGCCGCCGACTGCTGGATCTGTCTGTGGGCTGGTTGCGCTAACGCACCAAACGACCCAACCCTGATGCGCCGCCACTGGAACGACAGCCAGCCTATCTACGTGCAGTTGCGCGATCACGCCATCGCAATGATTCTCGATGGCGTGCTCGGCGACGGCGACCCGCTGCCGTCCGTCCGCACCGTCGCAGCAGACTTTCAACTCAACCCGATCACCGTTTCAAAAGCGTACCAGAGCCTGGTTGACGACGCGCTGGTGGAGCGCCGCCGCGGTCTGGGAATGTTCGTACGTACGGGCGCCAGGGAGCGCCTGCTGGTGGCAGAACGGGAGAAATTTGTGGAAAAGGAGTGGCCCGGCGTCCTGGCAAAAATTCAGCGCCTGGGACTCAGCGCAGACCAGCTGATGGCCGGGGGGACCGGTCATCAGACGGGCAACGGAGACAACGGAGAATCATCAAAAGGGGAAGCGGATGTCAGCGATCGTTAACGCGAACGGGCTGCGAAAGAAATACAAGTCGTCGGTAGCGCTGGACAACGTCAGTTTTCAGATCGAGCCAGGCCGCATCGTTGGCCTGATCGGTCCCAACGGCGCTGGCAAGACCACCGCCCTCAAGGCCATGCTCGGCCTGACCAGCTTCGACGGCGAGCTGTCGATCCTCGGAATGGATCCGATGAAGCAGCGCCACGAACTGATGGATCAGGTGTGTTTTATTGCCGACGTTGCGGTCCTGCCCCGGTGGCTGAAGGTGCATCAGGCGGTGGACTTTGTCGAAGGCGTTCACCCGCGCTTTTCGCGGGAGCGGGCGCTCGGCTTTTTGTCGAAAACCAAGATCAAGCCCGAGTCCAGGGTCAAAGAGCTGTCGAAAGGCATGATCGCCCAGCTGCATCTGGCCCTGGTGATGTCCATCGATGCCAAGCTGCTGGTGTTGGATGAACCCACCCTCGGCCTCGATATCATCTATCGGAAAGAGTTTTACTCCAACCTGCTGAACGACTACTTCGACGAAGAACGCACGATCATCATCACCACCCACCAGGTGGAGGAAGTGGAGCACATCCTCACTGATCTGATGTTCATCAAAGACGGCAAGATCATCATCGACGCCAGCATGGAGGACATCGCTGAGCGCTTTGTCGAGGTGATGGTGGCGCCGGAGTCAGCGGACGAAGCCCGGGCACTGAAGCCGATCCACGAACGCTCCGTGTTTGGCAAATTCGTCTTTCTCTATGACAACGCAGACCAGCTGGCGCTTGCTGAGCTGGGAGAACTGCACAACCCGAGCATCGCGGACCTGTTTGTCGCCACCATGAAGGACGAAGCCGCATGAAGAGCGTTGCCTTGAGCAGCTTTGGGATGCTGCTGAAACGTGAGTTCTGGGAGAACCGCGGTTCCTTCTGGACCCTGCCGCTGGGCATCGGGGGATTTTTTGTCTTTGTCACGGTGGCGCTGCTGACGGCGCTCAGCACGGTGATCAACGAAATTGACGGCGAAAAATTCCTGCTGACCCGGGCGGTCGCCGCCATCAAGGAGGTGCCGAAGGATCAGCTTGACGTCTTGTGGGATCTCAACCTTCTTGGATCTTCAGCGATTTACCACCTGATTTTGCTGTTTGTCGTATTCTTTTATTTCCTGGGGTCGCTGTACGACGATCGCCGGGACCGCAGCTTCCTCTTCTGGAAGTCGCTCCCCATTTCGGACACCAAAACCACGCTTTCCAAGCTGGTGGCCGGCAGCCTGGTCGCCCCGTTTCTTTGGGTGATAGCGATCGCGCTGATGCACGTTGCCATGCTGATTATCGCCAGCGTGCTGTTTCTGTTCAGCGATATACCGGTCTATGAGTATCTGTGGGGGCCGGCCGATCCGCTCAACGTCTGGACCTTTATGCTGGCAGCGTACTTTGTGCAGGCGTTCTGGATGCTGCCGGTATGGGGCTGGGCGATCCTGGCCTCAGCCTTTGCCCGCTCCAAGCCATTCCTCTGGGCCGTGGCGCCGCCGGTGCTGCTCGGCATTGTTTACCAATGGATCACCGCAACCCAATACCTGAGCTTTGACTTCAGCTACTGGCAGGTGCTGGGCAACCGCTTGCTGGGTGGGGTTGTGCCGATCGAATTATCGATCCAGAACGATTCGATCCAGGTTGGCACCCTCAGCTTCGACAGTGATGGCGTCACCGAATCGCCAGCCTCCTGGGCCTCGGTCTTCGAACGCTTTGGCCAGGCCGACCTGTGGTGGGGCGTCGCCTTCGGCGTTGTCTGCATCGCTGCCGCGATCTACATCCGTCGGTACCGCGACGACGCCTAATAACGCCAGGTAAATCCCGGCCTGCCGAACACCCGGCAGGCGGGCACCCACCCTTCGTCGGCGGTATCATAGGCGGTTTGGGCTTCTGCCCCACTCACGGACGCCAACATGACTCTGGACCTCGACCCGGTAACCGCCGTCTCCCCGCTGGACGGGCGCTACGCCGGCAAAACGGCCCTGCTGCGGCCGATCTTCAGCGAATTCGGTCTGATCAGGCGCCGCCTGCAGGTCGAGATTGCCTGGCTCAAGCACCTTTGTGAGCTTCCGCCGGTGGTCGACCGCTTCGGCGGCCCCTTAAGCGATGACGCGCGGCAGCATCTGGACCAGCTGCTGGAAGATTTCGACCCCGAGCAGGCGCGAGAGGTCAAAGCCATCGAGGCGCGGACAAACCACGACGTCAAGGCGGTGGAGTACTACCTGAAAGACCGGCTGGCGGGACATGCTGAGCTTGCTCCCGTCAGCGAGCTGATTCATTTCGCCTGCACGTCCGAGGACATTAACAATCTCGCTTATGGGCTGATGATCCTCGACTATCGAGCAACGGTAGCGATACCCGCGCTCAGCGACCTGACCGAACGCATTGCAGGGATGGCACGTGAGCTGGCCGCTATTCCCATGCTGTCGCGCACCCACGGCCAGACCGCATCGCCGACCACCCTCGGCAAGGAGCTCGCCAACGTAGTGGCCCGACTGAGGGGGCAGCTGGACGGCCTTGCCGCTGTGCCGGTCACCGGCAAAATCAACGGCGCGGTGGGCAACTTCAACGCCCACGTCGTCGCGCTGCCTCAGGTCGACTGGCCGCAGGTCAGCCAGCGTTTTGTTGAGGGACTCGGGCTGTCGCACCATCCGTATACCACGCAGATTGAACCCCATGACAATCTGGCGGCGTTTTTTGACGGCTGCCGACGGGTCAACGTGATCCTGCTGGACTTCTGCCGCGACCTGTGGGGCTACATTTCACTGGGGTATTTTCGGCAGCGCACGGTTGAAGGTGAGGTGGGATCGTCGACCATGCCGCACAAGGTCAATCCGATCGACTTCGAAAACGCTGAGGGGAACCTCGGGCTGGCCAATGCGGTGCTGTCACACCTGGCAGAAAAGCTCCCCGTATCGCGCTTCCAGCGCGACTTGACCGACTCCACCGTCCTGCGAAGCATGGGCGCCGCGTTTGGCTACATGGCGATTGCCCACGCATCGCTGAACAAAGGCCTGGGCAAACTGCTGGCCGACCCCGACGTTATGGCGAGGGACCTGGCGGCGGCAATCGAGGTATTGGCTGAGCCGGTCCAGACCGTCATGCGTTTGTACGGCATCGAAAATCCTTACGAGCGACTGAAGGCGCTCACCCGCGGCAAGCAGATCGATCACGAAACGCTGGCCCGACTGATCGACGACCTGGCGCTGCCGGAAGATGTTTCCATGGCGCTCAAAAAGCTAACGCCGGCGGCCTATACGGGTCTGGCCGAGAAGCTGGCGGATGACATCTGAACGCTTCAGCGAGTTTTGCAGCGACGCGTTTTTTGACGAGTACTGGCAGCGACGCCCGCTGCTGGTTCGCGACGCGATCGATGCGACGTTACTCCAAGGCGTTGACCTGCCCTGGCTGTTATCAGCCATCACCGATCCGCGGCTACACAGCCGCCTGGTTGAGGGCCCGGACCGGGACGACGGCTTTTCGGTGCGCTACGGCCCGGATCTTTCCGCGCCAACCGGAGACCTACCCTGGACGCTGCTGGTACGCGACGTCGACAAGGTCCTCCCCGAGGCTGACATGCTCCTGGATCGGTTCGCCAGGGTCGGGCGCTGGCGACTGGAGGACGTGATGGTCAGCTATGCCGCGACCGGCGGCTCGGTGGGACCCCACCTGGACCACTATGACGTCTTTCTCGTGCAGGGCATCGGCCGGCGCCACTGGCAAATAGACGCCAGCGCCGACCCCGACGGCCGCCTGCGGCCCGATCAGGAGCTCCAGCTGTTGGCCGATTTTCAGCCGACCGATGAGTGGGTCTTGGAGCCAGGCGACTGCCTTTATCTTCCGCCGGGCGTTCCCCATCACGGCGTTGCCCTGGACGCTTGCACCACCTGGTCTATCGGTCTTCGCACGCCGTCGGCCGCCGAGCTCTGGGCCGACTTTGCAGAATGGCAAATCGGACACTGCGAAGAATCCCAGCGCCTGGTCGATCCATACCGGACCGGGCAACGGTCGGGTGAGATCGTCGCTGAGGATTTGGCTCAGCTGCGCCGGACGCTCGGGGGCGTCGAGCATGTCACCGACGCCAACCTGGCCTGCTGGTTTGGCGAGATGGTGACCCGCGGTGGCGTCGATTGGGCAGACGACGGCTCGGCAACGGTTCCGCAACGCGATGAGGCCCTGTTGGCCGGCGTGTCGCTGACCCGGGTACCCGGTGCCCTGCTGGCCTGGTACGCAGAGGGGCCTTCGGGCTGGCTGTTTGCCAACGGCGAACGCTATGCGGTCGATCCCCAGAACGCCGCGATGCTGGCCGGCAACCGGATTCTGTCATCGGCCGAGTTGGTGCAGCTGGCGCAGGCGGGGCAGCAAGACCTGCTGTCGGCGCTTTGCCGAGAGGGTGTGTTTCGCCAGGCATGATTACCGACGACTATTTTGTAGAGCCAGCCACCTGGCGTTTTGACGAGAGCGCTATCCGGGCGGTACGCACCGAGGTGTTTATCGTCGAGCAGCAGGTACCGGAGGATGAGGAGTGGGACGACGATGATCCGACGGCGCAGCACTTTCTGGCGCTCGATCAGACGGGCAGCGCGATTGGCACGGCGCGCCTGACGCGGGACGGGAGAATCGGCCGCGTGGCCGTGCTCAAATACTGGCGAAGGAAAAAAGTGGGTGATGCGCTGCTGCGCGCCGCGGTCGAAGCGGGCAGCCTGCAGCATCTTGGCGAACTGCGCCTCGCGGCCCAGACGTACGCAACCGGCTTTTACCAGCGCCACGGCTTCGAACCCTACGGTGAGATCTTCCAGGACGTTGGCATCGATCACGTGTGGATGCGTCGGGAGCTGAGTCCCCCGGCGCCGGCCTCGCCCAGCCTGCACGAGCGCCCTGAAGCCGGAGACCAGAATCCGGGGCGAAGCGACTTCGACGACCGAGTCAACCTGCTGCGGCAATGGCACGAACAGCTCAAGGCAACGCGCCGGCGGCTGACCATTTTTTCGCGGGACCTCGACCGCCGCGTGCTCGATCAGCCGCTGCTGATGGAGCAGCTGCGCAGCCTGGCGGTCTGTGATCTTCGCCCACAGATCCGAATCCTGGTCCTGGACTCAGGCGCAGCGGTCCAGGCCTGTCACCCGCTGATCGCCCTCGCTCAACGCCTGCCCAGCGTCATTCAGATCCGACGCCCGGCCAAGGATCACCAGGACTACCCCAGCGCCTTCTCGGTAGGTGATGAACACCACCTGCTGCTGCGTCCCTTCGGAGACCAGTTCGATGGCTACAGCATGCTGTGGCACCGGCGGGAAGCACGGCGCCAGCTGGAGCTCTTTGACCCCATGTGGGAGGCCGCCAGCCCCGATCCAAACTTCCGCCGGCTGGCGCTTTGAACTAGCGCCATTTTCGCAGACGCAAAACCTCAGCTGAGGTATACTTCCGCCGCTTAAGGAAAGGATAAAAACCACGTGAGCAAAAGGCTCGACGAGCTGCTCCAGACCTCCCATCTGGCCGGCGGCAATGCGACGTATCTCGAAGAACTCTACGACGACTATCTGGTCGACCCACACGGGGTCCCGGAACAGTGGCAAAAAGTCTTTCGCGGCCTCGGCGGCAGCAACGATCTGAGGCATCTGCCGGTGCTTGACCGTTTTGCCGCCCTTGGCAGGCAGAACGGCAAAGCGGCGGGCACCTTTTCCGTCAGCGACGATCTGATCGAAAAGCAGGCCGGCGTGCTGCGACTGATCAATGCCTACCGCCTGCGGGGTCACCAGCGAGCCAATCTCGATCCGCTGGAGTTGAGCCCACGTCCCGAAGTACCCGACCTTAGCCTTGCGACCCATGGCCTGAACGATCAGGATCTGGACACGATTTTCAATACCGGCACCCTCGCCAACGAACACCAGATGACGCTGCGCGATCTGGTGGCGCTGCTCGAATCGGTCTACTGCACCAGCGTCGGCGCGGAATACATGCACATCACGGACACGGCCCAGCGCCGTTGGCTGCAGGAACGGCTCGAGCGCACCGCCGGACGACCCAACTTCTCCAGCGAAGAAAAGATCAGCATCCTCGAGCACCTGACCTCCGCCGAAGGCCTGGAGAAGTACCTTCACACCAAATACGTCGGCCAGAAGCGTTTTTCGCTCGAGGGCGGCGAATCGCTGATTCCCCTGCTCCACGGGATGATTCAGCGGGTCGGCAGCCAGGGCGTCGAAGAGGTGGTGATGGGCATGGCACACCGCGGCCGTCTTAACGTGCTGGTCAATATTCTTGGCAAGTCGCCCGCCCTGCTCTTTGAAGAATTTGAAGGTAAGAACGAGAGCGACGACCCGTTCCACGTCGGCGACGTCAAGTACCACCTCGGCTACTCCTCGGAGCTGGAAACGCCCGGCGGCATCGTTCACATCACCCTGGGGTTCAACCCCTCACACCTGGAGATCATCGATCCGGTAGTCGCCGGCTCCGCCCGCGCTCGCCAGACGCGCCGCGGCGACTTTACGCACAAAGAGGTGATGCCGGTTCTGATCCACGGCGATGCGGCGGTGGCCGGCCAGGGCGTGGTCATGGAACTGTTCAACATGTCTCAGGCCCGAGGTTTTCAGGTGGGCGGCACCATGCACGTGGTGATCAACAATCAGATCGGGTTCACGCTGAGCAACCCGCTGGACGCCCGCTCGACGCTGTACTGCACGGAAGTGGCCAAGATGGTTCAGGCGCCAATCTTCCACGTCAACGGGGACGATCCGGAAGCGGTCATGTTTTGCATGCAGATCGCCTCCGATTACCGCATGGCCTTCAAGAAGGATGTGGTCATCGATCTGGTGTGCTATCGCAGGCTGGGCCATAACGAGGCTGACGAGCCGGCTGCCACGCAGCCTGTGATGTACAAAAAGATCCGGCAGCTGGAGACCACCCGGGCGCTTTACGCACGGTCGCTGGCGAACCAGGGTATCCTCGACGGGGCTGGCGATGACAAGATCAAAGCGGACTACCGCGACGCGCTCGACGCCGGGCACCCGGTAGCCGAGATTATCGACGGACCGTTTGCCAATCCTTTCACCATCAACTGGCAGCCCCATCTGGACGGTGTTCTCAGCGAACAGGTGGACACAACGGTTTCGAACGAACGGCTGCAGCAATTGGGTGAGAAGCTGCTAACGCTGCCCGAGGGGTTTATTCTGCACTCTCGGGTTCAGCGCATCATGGACGATCGGCGCAAGATGCTGGCCGGCGACCTGCCGGTCGACTGGGGCTTCGCCGAAAACCTCGCTTACGCGAGCCTGCTGGAGGAAGGTTACGGCCTCCGACTGGTTGGCCAGGACAGCGGCCGCGGCACGTTCTTTCACCGGCATGCCGTGCTGCACAACCAGAACGACGGTGAGCTGCATGCGCCGCTCGAGTCCTTTGCGCGTGGCCCGGAATCCGCCGATGAGGCGCACCAGATTGTCACCATCATCGATTCGCTTCTATCCGAAGAAGCGGTATTGGGCTTTGAGTATGGCTTCGCCAGCTCGGACCCGAGGACCCTGTGCATCTGGGAGGCGCAGTTCGGTGATTTTGTTAACGGCGCCCAGGTGGTCATCGATCAGTTCATCAGCTCCGGCGAGGCCAAGTGGGGCCGCCTGAGCGGCCTGGTTATGTTCCTACCCCATGGCTATGAGGGACAGGGTCCGGAGCACTCTTCTGCCAGGCTGGAGCGTTTTATGCAGCTCTGTGCCTTCGACAACATTCAGGTGTGCGTACCGACCACGCCCGCACAGATGTTTCACATGCTGCGGCGACAGATGATCCGCGCCACGCGCAAGCCGCTGGTGGTCATGACCCCCAAAAGCCTGCTGCGCAACAAGGCCTCAACGTCCGCGTTCGCCCGGCTGGGCGACGGTCAGTTCCAGACGGTCATCCCGGATCGCGTGGTCAAGCAGCGCGATCAGGTCGAACGAATCCTGCTGTGCTCTGGCAAGGTCTACTACGACATCGTCAGCGAACGCCAAAAGCGCGAGGACTCGCTGATGCCGGTGATCCGGGTCGAGCAACTCTACCCTTTCCCGCGGGTACTGCTCGGCCGGCTCCTGGCGGACTACCCCAACGCCAAAGAGGTGGTTTGGTGCCAGGAGGAACCCATGAACCAGGGTGCCTGGTATCAAATCAAGCACCACCTGCAGGCAACCATCAAGGACCATCAGACGTTGCTCTACTGCGGCCGCTCGGTGTCGCCGTCACCGGCGGCAGGCCGACTGCGAAAGCACGTTCAGGAACAGGAAGCGCTGGTTGCCGAAGCCCTCACTCCGGGCGGCGGCATCGAGCTAGCGGTGGAATAACCGTCACCGCCCATCTAACCATCTGAGGCTGTCTCAACCATGACGCAAGAAATCAAAGTACCGGTGCTGCCGGAGTCCGTATCGGATGCCACGGTTGCCACCTGGCATAAGAAGCCCGGCGAATTTGTCCGCCGCGACGAAAATCTGGTGGACCTGGAAACCGACAAAGTGGTGCTCGAGGTTCCCTCGCCTTGCGACGGCACGGTCGCCGATATCAGTGAGGATACCGGCGCCCTGGTGACCACCGGTCAGGTGCTGGGCATCGTGGAGGAAGGCGAGGCGCCGGCGGAACCCGCTCCAGCCGCTGAGGCGGCTCCGGCCGCGGCAGCAGCTCCCGAGGCCGCACCGGCGGCGGAACCCGACCCGGCGCCAGCCGCTCCGGCCGCTGAGAGTGCCAACGCCGACAACCTCAGTCCCTCAGTGCGCAAGATGGTGACCGAGAACCAGCTCGATGCGGGATCGATCAGCGGGACGGGTCGCGACGGCCGGATCACCAAAGGCGACGTGCTGCGGCATATGGAAGGCGGTCCGGGAGCGGTCAGTGGCCCCCGACCCGAGGAACGGGTTTCCATGACCCGGCTGCGCCAGCGAATCGCCCAGCGGATGGTCGACGCCAACAACACCGCCGCTATGCTGACCTCGTTCAACGAGGTGGATCTTTCGGCCGTCATCGCGCTGCGCAACCAGCACAAGGACCGCTTCGCCGAGCGCCACGGCGTGAAGCTCGGCTTTATGTCCTTTTTTGTCAAAGCCTCCGCCGAGGCGCTGAAGCGGTTCCCGATCGTCAACGCGAGCATCGACGGTGACGACGTGGTTTACCACGGCTACCAGGATATCGGTATCGCCGTTGCGAGTGACCGCGGGCTGGTGGTGCCAATCCTGCGGGACGCCGGCCACATGAGCTTCGCGGAAATCGAGCAAGGGATTCGCACTTACGCCGTCCAGGCGAAAGAGCGGACGCTAAAGCTTGAGGATCTAACCGGGGGCACCTTCACGGTCAGCAACGGCGGCACCTTTGGATCGCTGCTGTCGACCCCCATCTTGAATATGCCGCAGAGCGCCATCCTCGGGATGCACGCGATCAAGGAGCGGGCGGTGGTCGTCGACGGTGAGGTTGTGGCGCGGCCCATGATGTACATCGCTCTGACCTACGACCACAGGATCATCGACGGCAAAGACGCGGTCCTGTTCCTGGTGGCCATCAAAGACGCCCTGGAAGACCCGGCGCGGCTGCTGCTAGACATCTAGCGGGAGGTGCGGCCTATTTTGTCCCGTTGGTGACAGAATCTGCCGCACGTCTCTTGAACCCCTAAAAACCTGACTGCTTCTCGGAGAAGACCCTTGGCAGACTATGACGTAATTGTGATCGGGGCCGGACCCGCCGGCTACCCCGCGGCAATTCGCTGCGCCCAGCTCGGCATGAAAACCGCGATCTGCGATGATTTCAAAAACAAAGACGGCAAACCCTCCCTCGGGGGAACCTGCCTGAACGTGGGCTGCATCCCCTCGAAGGCGTTGCTGGATTCGAGCAAACACTTCGAGCATGCAAGCCACACCTACGCGGCCCACGGCATCAGCACCGGCCCCGTGGAAATCAACGTTGGCACCATGATCGGCCGCAAGGACAAGATCGTGGGGCAGCTCACCGGCGGCATCAAGCAGCTCCTCAAGGGCGCGGGCGTCGATACGTTTGCCGCGCACGGCAAGCTGCTGGCCGGCAAGCAGGTGGAGCTGACGCCTCTGGACGGTTCCGAAACGCAGACCATCAGCGCTGACAGCGTGATCCTGGCGGTAGGCTCGGTGCCTATCGAGATACCCAACGTGTCGTTTGACGGGCAATACATCGTGGACAACGCGGGCGCGCTGGACCTGGATAAGGTGCCGGAATCGCTTGGCGTAATCGGCGCCGGCGTGATCGGCCTGGAGCTGGGCAGCGTTTGGCGACGGCTGGGATCAGAGGTGGTGCTCCTGGAGGCGCTGCCCGACTTTCTCGGCGCGTGTGACCGGGATATCGCCCGGGCCGCACAGCGTGAGTTCAAGAAGCAAGGCCTGGATATTCGTCTGAACGCCAGAGTCAAATCGGCAGAGGTTAAGGGTGAGGAGGTGCAGGTCACCTACGAGGTTGACGGCACCGAGCACGTGGTGCCTTTCGACCGGCTGCTGGTGGCTGTCGGGCGACGGGCCAGAACGGAAGGCTGTGTCGATGAAGCCGCCGGCGTGACCCTGGACGATCGTGGCCGCATCGAGGTGGACGAACACTGCCAGACCGCCGCAGGCGGCGTCTACGCCATCGGCGACGCGGTCCGCGGCCCGATGCTGGCCCACAAAGGCACCGAAGAGGGGATTGCGGTGGCTGAACGGATTGCCGGCCAGGCATCCCACGTCAACCTCGACGTGGTTCCCTGGGTGATTTACACCGAGCCGGAAATCGCCTGGGTGGGTATCAACGAACAGGAAGCCAAGGAACGCGACATACCGATTCGGACTGGGAGCTTCCCCTTTGCCGCGACTGGTCGGGCGCTCGCCATGGGTGAGACCGCGGGCCTGGTGAAGATGATTGCACACGCCGAAACGGACGAACTGCTGGGCGTTCACATTGTGGGCGCCCAGGCGTCCGAACTGATCGCTGAGGCGGTGGTCACCATGGAGTTTCACGGCAGTTCCGAGGATCTCGCGCGCATCGTGCATGCTCATCCAACAATGTCCGAGGCCGTTCACGAAGCGGCGCTCCACCTGGACGGTCGAGCGATTCACCGAGCGAACTGAACGGACAAAGTTCAGGTCATGACGCAAACGACGCTCGCATTCCAGATCGACCGCGACGGAAAAACCCACCAGGCGGGCCTCAAGGAGCTGCCGGTGCCCGAACTCAACGACGGTGAGGTCCGGATTGCCGTCGAATACTCCAGCGTCAACTACAAAGACGCGCTGGCCGGGACCGGAAAGGGTGCCATCCTGCGCCGATTTCCGCTCGTCGGCGGCATTGACCTCGCCGGCAGCATTTCGGCCTCACGCCACGCGGAGTTCCAGGAAGGGGACGCGGTGCTGACCACCGGCTGCGGCCTGTCTGAGACGGTGGACGGCGGGTATACCCAGATCGCCACGGTCTCGGGTGACAAGGTGGTCCCATTACCGAAAGGCCTCAGCACGCGCGAGGCCATGGGGCTTGGCACGGCCGGATTTACCGCGGGCCTTTGTCTGCTTCGGATGGAGGCCGTGGGCCAGGTCCCCGATATGGGGCCGGTTGTTGTCACCGGTGCCAGCGGCGGCGTCGGCACGCTGGCGCTACAGGTCTTCAGCCAGGCAGGCTTTGATGTTCACGCGATCAGCGGCAAGTCAGCGCGCTTTGACCTGCTCATCGAGCTGGGTGCCAAGCAGTGCGTTTCCCGCCGGGATCTGCACTGGGGACAGCGCCCGCTGGAGACGCATCGCTGGGCGGGCGCCGTGGACACCGTCGGTGGCGAAATGCTCGCCGGGCTCACTCGCGTCGTTGCCCCATGGGGCAGCATCGCCTCGTGCGGGCTGGCCGGCGGCCACGAGCTCCACACGACCGTCATGCCTTTTATTATTCGCGGCATCAGCCTGCTGGGCATCAACTCAGCCGGCTGCCCCATGCCGCTTCGGCGACAGGTTTGGGAGCGGTTAGCGTCAGACCTGAAACCCGCGCTGCTCGACCAGATCATCACCCGCGAGGTGACGTTGAAGCAGCTTCCAGAGGTGTTTGAGCTGCTGTTGAGCGGTGAATCGGTGGGCCGAACAGTGGTCCATACCGCGGGCTGAACGGCAGGGCCGCTGGCGTCACTGGGGCCCAATTTGGGGTATAGTACGACCCAGAAGGAAGGGACCGCTTTACCACAACATGGCTAAAATCCTCATAGTTGACGATTCGCCATCACAGCTTTACAGCCTGCAAAAGATCGTGGAAAAACTGGGCCACGACACGCTGACCGCGGAAGACGGAGCGGAGGGGGTCCAGACCGCCAAGGAGCAACTGCCTGATCTTGTGCTGATGGATGTTGTGATGCCGAATCTCAATGGTTTTCAGGCAACGCGATCGCTGAGCCGCGACGCGGCAACGGCACACATACCTGTCATTCTGGTCACCACAAAAAACCAGGAAACCGACCGGGTCTGGGGCTTACGGCAAGGCGCCAAGGGCTACTTGACCAAACCCGTGGATGAAGGCACCCTCGCCGGCACCATTCGTGAATTCATCAATGCCTGACCGGCCATAGAGCCAGAAAAAGAAACCAGGAGTTCCCCCATGACGATTAATGTCGGAGACACCCTTCCCGAAGGGTCCTTTGCTGTGATGGACGATGGCGTCAAAAACGTCTCGACCAAAGAAGTTTTTGAAGGCAAGAAAGTGGTGCTGTTTGCCGTGCCCGGCGCCTTTACCCCGACCTGCTCCGCGCAACATCTGCCCGGCTACCTGCACAGCTATGACGATCTGCGCGCCAAAGGCGTGAACACCATCGCCTGCCTGTCGGTCAACGACGTGTTTGTCATGAACGCCTGGGCCAAAGACCAGAATGCGGACGGCAAGGTCCTGATGCTGGCTGACGGCAACGGCGACTACACCAAAGCGCTTGGGCTTGAGCTGGACGCAAGTGGTTTCGGCATGGGGCTGCGTTCACAGCGCTTTGCGCTGATCGCCGACAACGGTGTTGTCACCGCGTTGCACATTGAGGACGCCGGCGAGTTCCGCGTCAGCAGCGCTGAGGCGATTCTCGCCGCCCTGTAACGATACAACAGGTCAGCAGGCCAGCTGACCTAAGACCCACAAAAAAGCCCCTGTGATCAGGGGCTTTTTTGTGCCAGCTCGTCTGGCCGATTGACTCACCAAACCTAGGCGTCGGGTTCTGGGCCGGATTCTGGGTCGGGTCTCGGCTCCGGATCGGATGGACCGGCTTCGTCGCCGTCGCCAGTCTGTCCATCTGCCTCCAGCTCGCTATCCTCGTCCTCGTCTTCCATCGACTCGATTGGCGCAATGCCGACCAGATCTTCTTCGTCGCCGAGACGAATCAGCGTGACACCCTGGGTGTTACGACCCTGAACCGAGATTTCTTCCACGCGCGTTCGCACCAGCGTCCCGGCATTGCTGATCAGCATGACCTCATCGTCATCACAAACCTGAACCGCCCCAACGCAGTCTCCGTTGCGGTCGTTGGTTTGCACCGCAATGACGCCCTGCCCGCCGCGTCGGTGGCTGGGGAACTCTTCTAACGCCGTCCGCTTACCAAAGCCGTTCTGGGTTGCCGTCAGAATCGCGCGTCCGTCAGCGACGATCATTGAGACCAGCGTGGCGTCATCAGCCAGGCGCAGACCAATCACGCCCCGAGCCGTGCGCCCCATCGAGCGAACGTCCGACTCGTCAAAGCGAATAGCTTTGCCGGCGCTGGAGAACAACAGAATGTGGTGCTCTCCGTTGGTGATAGCCACGTCGATCAGCTCGTCGTCCTGCGGCAGATCGATGGCGATGATCCCATTAGCCCTAGGGCGTGAAAACGCTGATAGCGGCGTCTTCTTGACGTAGCCAGAGCGGGCCGCAAAAAAGACGTACTCACTGTCGAGGAACTCCCGTACCGGCAGGACCGCGTTCACACGCTCACCCTCAGCCAGGGGCAGCAGATTGACGATCGGTTTGCCGCGCGCAGCTCGAGAGGCCTGCGGCAGCTCAAACACTTTAATCCAGTAGATCTTGCCGTTGGACGTAAAGCACAGGAGCGTGTCGTGGGTGTTGGCGACAAATAACTTATCGACAAAATCCTCGTCCTTCATACTGGTCGCTGATCGCCCACGGCCCCCGCGTCGCTGGGCCCGGTAGGCGTCCAGCGGCTGTGCTTTGGCGTAGCCGGCGTGCGACAAGGTCACCACCACATCTTCCTCGCTGATCAGATCTTCGAGGCTCAGACCCGTGTGACGCTCGTTGATGACCGTGCGCCGCTCGTCGCCAAACTTTTCTCTAAGGTCTTCAAGCTCCTCACGGATCACCGCCATCAGCTTGTCCGGGTCGGAAAGGATTGCCAGAAGCTCGGCAATGGCGTCGAGGATCTCCTCGTATTCCGCCACCAGTTTGTCCTGCTCAAGACCGGTCAGGCGGTTCAGCCTCAAGTCGAGGATGGACTGCGCCTGGACCTCAGAAAGCTGATAACCCTCGTCGGACAGACCGAGCGACAGGTCGAGATTTTCGGGGCGAGACGCCTCCGCGCCGGCGCGTGACAGCAGGCTCGCCACCACGCCCGGCTCCCAGCGCCGAGACTGCAGCGCCTCGCGGGCCTCCTTGGGTCCGGGTGAGGCTTTGATCACCGCAATGATTTCGTCGATGTTGGCCAGCGCCACCGTCAGACCTTCCAGGACGTGGGCGCGGTCGCGGGCTTTGCGCAGATCGTAAAGCGTGCGGCGGGTGACCACCTCACGGCGGTGGCTGATGAACGCCTCCAGGACCTGCTTCAGCGTCAGCAGCCGAGGCTGACCGTCGAGCAGCGCCACCATGTTGATACCGAACACGCTCTGCATCTGCGTTTGTTGATACAGGTTGTTCAGCACCACGTCCGCGACCTCACCGCGACGCAGCTCGATCACCATACGCATACCGTCCTTGTCGGACTCATCCCGCAGATTGGTGATCCCTTCGAGCTTCTTTTCCTTGACGAGCAGCGCAATCTTTTCGATCAGGCGCGCTTTGTTGACCTGGTAAGGCAGCTCGCTGACGATGATCGTCTGCTTTCCGTTGCGTTCGTCGGTCTCAATCTCGGTGCGGGCCCGGACGTAGATCCGTCCGCGGCCGGTGCGGTAAGCCTCGCGGATACCGGCCGCGCCGTTGATGATCCCCGCCGTCGGGAAGTCAGGACCCGGCATGTGTTCCATGAGCTCATCGACATCGAGCTCGGGCGAATCGATGAGCGCCAGGGTTGCGCTCACCACCTCGGTCAGGTTGTGGGGCGGAATATTCGTGGCCATGCCCACCGCGATGCCCGCTGACCCGTTGACCAGCAGGTTGGGCACCCGCGTGGGCAGCACCACTGGCTCGGATTCTGTTTCGTCATAGTTCGGCGCAAAATCGACGGTTTCGCGATCCAGGTCGCGCAGCAGCTCGTGCGCCAACCGCGACATGCGAATTTCGGTGTAGCGCATGGCGGCCGCTCGATCGCCGTCAACCGAACCAAAATTGCCCTGACCGTCCACCAGCATGTAGCGCATGGCAAACGGCTGAGCCATCCGCACGATCGTGTCGTAAACCGCCGAGTCACCGTGGGGGTGATACTTACCGATTACGTCACCCACCACGCGGGCAGACTTTTTGTACGCCTTGTTCCAGTCGTTGCCCAGCTCGGACATGGCATAGAGCACGCGTCGATGCACCGGCTTCAGGCCATCGCGCGCGTCCGGCAGCGCGCGGCCGACAATAACGCTCATCGCGTAGTCCAGATAGGACTGACGCATCTCGTCTTCTAAATTGACCTTCAGGATTTCTTTGGCCAGTTCAGCCATAGAGTTGACCTTTTCTTATCGTCAAATGGCGGTGGGTTGCGCAGCCGCGCGGGCCAAAAACCCGCCGATCTGGCAGAATCGACGGCTGCCTGGATGCTTCCCGCAGAAAAACCAGCCCCTCGGGAATGGATACCCAATGATCTTTCCGCTAAGGGTCCAAACAGGGCGTCTCCCACTCAGCGCCACTGTAAGCCTTCAGTTCGCGAGATTTTATCATATTCGTCCCTGACAAGGGGTATTTTTGATCATGCCTTAGCGGTGCCCACTGCTGTTTTTTTGACCATTCGGCCCCGCGAGCCGTCCCACACAAAATCAAGCGGGCAAGCTCAGAACTCTACGCTTTTCCGTTCGAAGCGTGTCTACATCCAGCTCTTAGTCGACCAGGCCCACTCCCCGCTTCGGTCGACGGGAAAAGGGGGTTTTCAGGTGTTTGAGGTCGCGCTTTTGGGTAGACTGGCGTCCTTCATTGAGGGAGCAGAACATGTTGCGAACCATCATGCTGGCGACGGCCCTGAGCTGCACGTCGGTCCTCGCCCAGGACGGCGCTGAGACCGAAGGCAGCGAAACCGCCGCCGCAGCAACGTTTGTCGAATTCGATACCTCGATGGGTGCGTTTGTCGTGGAGCTGCTGCCTGAAAAAGCGCCGGTCAGCGTCCAAAATTTTCTTGCCTACGTCGACGATGGGTTCTATGACGGCACGGTCTTTCATCGCATCATCGGTTCCTTTGTGATCCAGGGTGGCGGCTATACGGCGGAGTTCACCAAAAAACCGACACGAGAGCCGATTACCAACGAAGCGGACAATATGGAGCCCAACGTCAAAGGCACCCTCGCGATGGCTCGAACCGCGGATCCCCATTCGGCGACGTCGCAGTTCTACATTAACGTTGCCGACAACCTGGCGTTAAACCACACCGGCAAAACCAACTCCCGAGCGTGGGGCTACGCCGTCTTTGGCCGGGTGGTCTCAGGCATGGACGTGATCGAAGCCATGCGTGTGGTGGACACCGGACCCGGCGGGCCCTTTCCACGAGACGTCCCCCGCGAGCCTATCGTCGTCCTGAAGGCCGAAAAGGTTGAGGCCCCGGTAGCGCCGACACCCGAGGCGTTACCCGAAGCGGCGTCAGGAGATCAGTAGCACGCGGTGAAACTGTTCGTTTCAGACCTCCACCTCGACCCCACCAACCCGCAGTCGCTAAAGCCGTTTCGAGACTGTCTCGAACGGTACCGCGACGGGCTGGCTGAGCTTTATATCCTCGGCGACCTGTTCGAATTCTGGATTGGGGACGACTACGTTCCGGCGACGGCAAAAGAGACGGCGGTCCTGCTTAAGGGTTTGTCCGAACGCGGTGTCGGCGTGTTTTTTATGGCCGGTAACCGGGATTTCCTGCTCGGTGAGGAGTTTGCGAGCCATTGCGGCATGACAATCCTCGACGATCCGACCGTGATTACCATCAACGGCAAACCCACCCTCCTAAGCCACGGCGATCACTTGTGTACCGACGATCACGTCTATCAGGCGATTCGCGCAAAGGTTCGCGATCCTCAGTGGCAGCAGGCGGTGCTAGCTCAGACTGTCGAACAACGGCTGGCGATGGCAAACGAAGCGCGAGACGAGTCCCAGCGCCATACCGGGGAAGCAGCTGAAGAGATCATGGACGTAAACCCGGACGCCGTCATGTCCTGCATGACTAAAGCGGGCGTCCAGCAGATGATCCACGGACACACGCATCGCCCGGGCGACCATGCTCTGGTCGTTAACGACGCACCCGCCCGGCGTATCGTCCTCGGTGACTGGTACAAGCCTGAGCACGTTCACATCGCTCTGGATGACCGCCTCCTGCCCTTCCCGGGCTAGATACTTCATGACCGCCTCCTGCCGCCATCTCAAACGCGTTTTGGTCAGGGCTTATGGCCCGCGGTTGAGCATCTAAAGGTGCTGCCAAGAAATTGCAGGCAAAAAAAAGCCGGGGCAAGCCCCGGCTTTTTTGGTGTTGCTTTGGCTTACGCCAGCGGAGCCCGCCGACGCAGCTGGAAGGCACCGAAGCCTACGAGAGCCAGGGTCAACAGAATCAGACCCCACTCCGTCATGGTCGGAACAATCTCCGGCACCAGGGCGATACCGAGGTTGATCGTAACCGTGCCGGTGGCGCCGGCGCTGTAGGTACAGGTAGCCACGCCCGTGGGCTGCGGATCGGTCTGGGTAGACGTACCGCTGACGGTCAGTGCAAACGGCGTGGCCGCGTTAACCGTAGCGGTTGTGGCGCTGGTGATGGCGAAGGCACCCATGCCGTCGTCGGTCAGCACACAAGACACGTCGTACGCACCGCCGGAGTTGTTGGTCTCCGTGAAGGTCAGCGCACCCGTTCCAGAGTTGCCGCGAGTAACCGGGCCAACGTTGATAGCCGTGGTAGTGCCGCCCGCCGGATTCGGATTCGGCGTACCCACAGCGATGTCGCAGGTGATAGCCGTCTCGCCATTCGTCACGGTTGCCGCGCCGGCGGTACATGTATAAGTAGCAGTCGACTGTCCGACTGTCGCACCTGAGCAGCTGGCGGTGACCGTACCGCTAGCTCCCGGCGCCAGAGACGCAGGCGCCGCCGTAACCGTAATGGAAGCTGAGCCAGTGATCGGCCCCAGCGAACAAGAAGGGTTGATCGTCGCGTCGATCATCGCACCGTCGTTGGAGATGGTGATCACGCCTGTACCAGCGGCAGCATTCACGTCGGCCATCAGTCCGAGAGTAGCCGGCTGAACGTTCAACACACCGGGTCCAGGGCCGTCGGCCGCGGAGATTGTTCCGTCGGTTGAAGTACCAGCGGTGACAGTGCCACCAGCGAACGCAAAGGCCTCACCGCCCACATCAAGCGAGAAGTCCATCGGCGGCATCACGCCTGCGCCGATCGTAAACGTGATCGAACCCAGGCTTTGGCCGGTGAGTGCTGAACCGGAGCCGCTGAAGCCGATAACGGTGATCACGCCAGAGCCATTGTCGGAGCAAGATGGGATCGCATCCGGCGGGACAACGTTCGTGAAACCACCGCAAGCCGACAGGTCTGCGGTCAGGTTTGCGCTGTCGTAAGTGATCGTCCCCTCGAACGAGTCGAGGCTCTGACCACCGTCACTGAATGAAAAATCGACCGTAACGCCGGCGCCGGGATTACCGCTGCCTGATCCGATCGTGAAAAACGGCTGGGCGCCAGCCGTCGAGGCCAAAAGAAGCAGCAATATCGCCGCTGTGCTGGACGTAAAACGCATTGTTATCACCCCTTGAGTTTTTAGAAGTCGCAAAACGACGCCGCCAGAGCATACCACAATCTGACGGCGTCGGAAGCGTTATCGACTGATTATTTCGCGGAAAATTGGTCTAACTTCTCGTCACTTAGCGCGTCTCGTAGAAGTGATTTATCAAGCATCAGCGTACCGCCTTCAACCGCTTTACCGTTCGTGTCAGCCATCACCAGGTTTTGAACCTTCAGGCTGCCGAGTTGCTGAGGCGCGACACCGAGGGTGACCGAACCGAGTTCAAAGGTCGGAAGCACCTCATTGGCGGGGCTGAAAACCAGCACCGTCAGCGTTTTCCGCTCCGCGTTGTACGCGCAGCTGCCAGAGTGGTTGGTGAAGATACCAGCGGTGCAGTTGCCGGTTTCAATTTTGGCGCTGCCCATACCCTCAAGCTTGATATCGAATTCAAGCGCGGTGACTGCAGACTCGTCGTTCACAAACTCGAAGCGGAGCTGCGTTTGGTTTCCAGCGGCGAATGGCGTGACCATCAGATCGGCACCAAAGGACGCACCCGAAGCCAGCAGTGACGCAGCAGCCAGCGTTTTCATCGTGTTTTTCAACATTTTCAATCTCCTAAACTAGATAGCTATTTGGCTGGCCGCGCTTACGGGCAAGCACCGGCGGTCGGACCGAGGCGAATCGCAACGATCGCAGAAGCGTCAACGACGTTAATCGTGCCGTCACCGTTAGCATCTGGAGCCCCAGGCGCCGGATTGGTGGTCGGATTCAAACGCTCGGCAACTACAGCAGAAGCGTCCACAACGTTAATGGTGCCGTCGTTGTTGGCATCGCCCTGGCACAGCTGGCCAATAGCCGTCGTCCGGCGAGACTCATAGTCGTCAAAGTTGATGGAGGTGAAACCGCCCAGGCCGTTCACGGCGCCAAACTGAATGGCTTCAACCGTCGCGCTGCCCGTGTCGGTACCGGTGGCGTCCGCGGCATCGCCGGCGCCGGCGTTGCCGCCAACCCACAGGCTGATCGCGCCGCCGCTGGTCCAGCTGACTTCAATCGGCGTCCAACCCGCGCCAGCGCTAGTGGAAGCTGCGGTACCCGAAGCCGGCGTGACGGTGACGTTGGATCCCGTCGTCGAAACTGAGAAGACAGGCGTAGATCCGCCCTCATCAGAATAGGCCTCAAAGACCGTCGCGTCGCCCGATCCGTTAACGAGCACATAAAAACGAACGATCAGCGTTCCTTCCGCTGCAGGTGAGTTGTCTTGCACCCACTGCGTGCCGGAATCCGCCTGCATGGCGCAGATACCGCCGAAGCGTGAAACGGTCACGGGGTCAGCCGGGCCGCCGACGACTGGGGCTGTGCCGCTCGGTGCCGACCACGCGCTCAGGGTGCAGGCGCTGGCGACAGAACCGCCGGCGAGCAGGCCGAGTGCAGCAATGCTTGTTGCTAACTTTTTCATGGAATAACCCTCTCCTAAGTGATCAATGGGTGATCTTTTCCCAACTATAGCTGCTCGGAAGCAGCGTTCTCATTAGGTAGAAGCGGATAACACGCAGAAAAAGCGTCACACAATTCGAAAAAAGTGCACTTTTTTTCGCCGCCCACGGAAAAATGTCAGAAAACATCGATAAAACGTGAAAACCGGTGGTAAAATACACAGTTATAAGGTGCATTTTGGGGACTTAGATGACGTCACAACCCGCCCGGGGAGATGTTATCGCATTGCCGGACCGAAAAAACCGGTCCGATTTTCTGGTTGTCATTCCCGCTCGTAATGAGGAACGAACCGTCGGTGCGGTAGTTAGTGACATCCGCAGTCGCCACCGCTGCTGCGTGGTGGTGGTGGACGACGCCAGCACCGATCGAACGGGCGCAGTCGCCGCCACGGCCGGTGCGGCGGTCCTCAAACTGCCTTTTTCTATGGGCGCGTGGTGCGCCACGCAGGCCGGCCTGCGCTATGCGCTGCAGTACGGCTACCGCTTTGTTGTGACGATGGATGCCGACGGCCAGCATCACGCCCGGTCGGTCAACAAAATCCTTCAGGCGGTTGTCAGCGGCCGGACGGACGTCGCCGTCGGGGCCTGCCCTCACCGCCTCAGCGCCGCCAAACGTGTCGCTTGGGCCTATTTTCGGCTCCTGACCCGGCTGTCGATCCGCGATTTCACCTCCGGCCTCCGGGCCTACAACCTGCGGGCCATCAAGGTGCTTGGGCGCCGCTACGCCAGCCTGCTGGACTATCAAGATATCGGGGTACTCATGCTGCTGCAGCGCCAGGGCATTACGATCGAGGAATTGCCAGTCACGATGTCCGCAAGAAAAGCGGGCCATTCAAGGGTTTTTAGTTCCTGGTTCGTTGTTGCTCAGTACATGATGCAAACCACGGTGCTGTGCGTGTCCCGTCTGGGTCCGCGGCGCCGGCACAACGCGGAGGCAGCATGAGCTACCAGGTGACCACATCGTTTATTGGCATCTTGCTGGCGGGTGCCATTCTCTACCTGGTTCGACGCGATCATCTCCATGGTCCGTATGCGCTGTGGTGGCTTGTGGTGGCCGGTATCACAATTGTGCTGGGGCTGTTTCCGCGAACGATTGACCTGATTGCCGGGTATACCGGCGTTTCCTATCCGCCAAACCTCCTTTTTTCCCTGGCGATCGGGATGCTGCTGCTGAAAATGCTCAAATCGGACATCGAGTCCTCTCGGCACGAGCGACGCATCCGCCGCCTGGGACAAAAAATGGCCATCCTGGCCGAGGAAAACCTCCGGCTGCAGGCTGAGATTGAGGAAGACCGAAGCGGCGAAAGCCGGCGCGCTGGCGGCCGCTAGCGAGGCTAAGCGCCGTGTCGGCGTTGCGGGTTCTTCACGTCGGCAAGTACTTCCCGCCGGTGCCCGGCGGCATCGAGACCTTTTGTGGCGATCTGTTCGAGGCGTTCGCCGCCACGGACGTTACGTGCGCCATGCTGGTACATCGAAAGGACGGAGTTCCCTTTCCCGCGTTGCCCCGCCTTTCCGGGGTGACGACGCGTGGAGAGGCGCTGTTCACGCCGCTTGCGCCTGGATTTCCTGCGGCAATCCGGCGTCAGCTAAAAAGTTTTAAGCCACATCTGCTGCATCTCCATCTGCCCAACCCGGCGGCCTTCGCGGTGTTGGCGATGAAGTCGGCCCGGGAAATCCCCTGGGTGATCAACTGGCATTCTGACGTTGTGGCCTCCCGGTACCAGTGGCGATTACGGGTAGCCACGCCGCCGTACCGGTTACTTGAGTCGGCGACGCTTCGTCGAGCCGCAGCGGTTGTGGCTGCCAGCCATGCCTACGCCGCCGGCAGCGACGTGCTCAGTCGCCTTGACCCAGAGAAACTGCACGTCATCCCGTTTGGCATCGATCCCGCGAGGCTGACCCAACGCGTGCCTGTCACGTGGCCTAGCGCCGGCCTGAAGCTCGCTGCGGTGGGTCGACTCACCTATTACAAGGGCTTCGACCGGCTACTCGAGGCGATGAGGTCGATGCCCGAGGCGAGCCTGCTGCTGGTCGGAGACGGCCAGGAGCGAGGGCGACTGGAGACGCTGATTGCTACGTGGGGGCTACAGGATCGCGTTCGGATGATCCATGACGCGGACGACGCGCTGCGCAACAGCGCCATCGCTGACGCCGACTGCCTCTGCCTGCCGTCGATCGAGCGAACCGAGGCTTTCGGGATCGTGCTGGTGGAGGCCATGGCCCTGGGGACGCCGGTGATCGCCACCAACCTGCCCGGCTCGGGTGTCCCCTACGTGGTCGGACGCGGCGGTCACGGGCTGCTTGCGGAGCCCGACAACGTCCCTTCCCTGGTTGAGCGGCTCAAAGAGATTGCCGGCAGCCCATCATTGCGCGAACAATTCAGTGAGCAGGCACGGGCCAACTTCCCGCAATTCCATATCAATCAAACGGTCGAACGCTTCGCCGAGCTTTATCGTCAGCTGTGCTGACGCCCCAATAGCACCCAGGCCCATAAGCCGACCGCCGGCGCCAGATGCAGGGCAAGCCGGTTAGACGCCGTCATCGACTCAGCCCAGACCGCCGCCTGCGTAAAGAAAAAGAGCGCAAACAAAAACCCCAGCCCCAGCAGCAGCAGGGAACTCAGGCCGCGTCCGTCGGCGGTATTCCTGGCCTGCCACGCGGCCCAGAGCGCAGCGGGCAATCCGAACAGCCAGAACAGATGCCAATTCGGCAGATCCAGCAGCGCCGTGATCAGGCTTTGCAGCTGGTTGTCAAAACCCAGCGGGTGACGTCCGAGGTAGGGCAGCTCGATGAGCGCCGGCGTCATCTTGAAGGTCAGCCCGGCCAGCGAAAGACTAAAGCCGCCGGTCACCAGCCAGAGCACAAACGCGGCGACCGCAGCCGCGATAGCTAAGAGCCGCCGAGATCTGGGCAGGCGGACCATCATGATCGTCGCCAGCCCGATCAATGCCCACACCACACCCTCCAGCTTCAGGCTACCGACGAGCAGGAGCGATGCCAGGCTGAGCCACATCGATGCCTTCCCGGCGAGGTGCATCATGAGCGTCGCCACAAAGGTCACCATCGCGGCGGACAGCCAGATGTCCGCATAGCCGGCGAGCGCCACTTGAGTGTTGAGGATCGGCAGGGTCAACAGGAGAAAGGTCCCGATCATCGACAGCAGCGGCCTCAGATCGGTCAAGCGAGCGGTGCTGTAGAGCAGCAGCCCCAACGCCAGTGCACAGCTGACCCAGGGCATCCGCGCTGCCGCCGAATCCCAGCCGCCATGCCACTGGGTTATCCAATTCTGAATCAGTGGCAATGTATCGGGATAGCGCCATGCTTCGTTGGTGTAAACCGTTGGGTCTTCCGTTCGGATCCACTGCTGGAAAGCGACAAATCTCACGTCCGGCCCGAGCTCGGACCAGACGCGCGCCTTGACGCTCCAGGCGGACCACGCATCCCAGGGATAGACGGGGCGTAGCAAGGCCTCGCTGCCCGCCAGCAGCAGCAGGGCCAGCAGCCACAGCAGCAGCAGCCACCAGAGAACTCGCTCGGCGGCGCCGCCGAAGCTTTCGGGTGACGCCAGCTCCTCAAAACCCGGGCGGCGCCCACGCCGAAGCACCGCAACACCGGCCACGCCCGCAGTCAGCAGGAGCAACACCGCGGCTCCGGGCAGCATCTGGTCGATCCAGCCGGCAGCGCGCAGCAACGCCAGCAGCAGTGCGGTGAGTCCAAGCCCCACAAAATGACCGGCCGCCATGGACCAGAGAATCGTCATGCGGTCGAGCGACGTCTTTAGCGCACTCATCACCAGTAGACCGCCGCAGACCGTTGGGAGCACCAGCGCTGCCAGCGTTAAAGCCCACCATCCCAAAGACGTCATCATGGCTTCCGATCCAGCAGCCTCACCATCGCTCCGCCCGAGCCGGTCGCCAGTGGCAATACCCGCCACGTCCGGGAACCCAGGGTGAGCAGTCCCCGGCTTACCGGCTCGGTCAACCCAGGCTGGCGGTACAGAAACACCAAATCGCCGGGGCGTAGCGCCCCCCCAGGTTCAGCCGGAGGAAGGTAAAACGTCGACACGTTTGACGGCCGAAGATGCCATGCCGCCCGAAGGTTAAAAAAGCGATCGTCGGTAACGACGTGAACGCGATCTCGCGGCTGGATCTTCGGCTGAGCCAGGGCTGCGAGGTCCACCAGGTCGCGGTCAAACTGGAAGCGCCGGCGCTCTTCCGGTGACAGCCCGGCGAGGCGATGGCGGGTTTCGCTGACCTGGGCGAACAGGCTGCGGCTCGACTGCAGCTGCAGGAGAACCGTCGCACCCAGCAAAACGGTCAGCGCTGCGCCGGCCCACAGCTCACGCCGGAGGCCGCCCAGTAGGCAGACCAAGGCGAGGGTGATCACCGCGGCACCACCCACCGCCGCGTTCAGGCCAATCCCTTCGTCCAGATCCGGGTACCGACCCAGCGAGCTCACCGACAGCATGGCCCAAGGATCCAGGGCGGACCAGCCGGTCCAGAGTGCGTCAAGGCGGCCAAGCCAGCTGTCGCCCGCCCAAACGACCGTGTCGAATATGACTGGCTTATCCAGCACCACCGGCGGACTCGTTTGCGGCTGCGGGTATCCGTAGAGCACCATTTCAGTGATTACGCCCTGCCAGTCGGTCTGGCGGGACATCAGGTAGGATTGCGAGCCGCCATCCGGCACCTGCAAACGCGTGAAGTAAACCTGCTCCCCGTCCGCACGCTTCCATGCCAGCATCAGCACGTAGTTCAACGGATAGTTCTGCGCCCTCAGCCGAAGGAGAGCCCCCTGCTCCGCTTCGAAGCTCGTCTGGGCAACCGCGAAGAACTCACCGCTCGAATCCAGCTTGGCAATCGCCAGACTCGAGCCGTCACCCCAGGCAGCGCCGCGGGACAGCTCCCACGTGTCGACCTCCTGCCATGACTCAGAAAGCTCGCCCGGGTAACCCGGACCGTGCGTGGCGGCTAGCCAGGCCAGCCAGACGCCCCAGCTTGCAACCAGACAGAGAGCCAGCAGCCAAGCTCTGAGCGGGGACACCAGGGTCAGGGCCCGTCAGGCGACGGGCTGTCGGGATCAATACGACGAAGCAACAGCCTGGACGGCGGTCAGACTCGACCGATTTCCTCGATCAGCGCGTCTGCAAAACCGCTGGTCGACACTTCGGTGGCGCCGGCCATCTGCCGGGCAAAGTCGTACGTCACAACCTTTCGCTCGATCACCTTGGGGTAAGCCTTGTTGATGACGTCGGCCACTTCCTGCCACCCGATGTGTTCAAACATCATCACGCCGGAGAGCATCAGCGAACTCGGATTGACCTTGTCTTGGCCCGCATACTTGGGCGCCGTTCCGTGGGTCGCTTCAAAGACCGCTACGTGATCAGCGATATTGGCGCCGGGCGCAATGCCGATACCGCCCACTTCCGCAGCGAGCGCGTCGGACAGATAGTCTCCGTTCAGGTTCATGGTGGCGATCACGCTGAACTCTGCCGGGCGCAGCTGCATCAGCTGGAACATAATGTCGGCAATCCGATCCTTGATCACGATCTTACCCTCGGGCGGGCGGCCGTCGTGCTGATCCCAGACCTCGTCTTCGGTAATGGTCTGCTCACCGAACTCCTCCCGCGCCACCTCATAGCCCCAGTTGCGGAATGCGCCCTCGGTGAACTTCATGATGTTGCCCTTGTGCACGAGCGTCACGCTGTCGTGACCCCGATCGATTGCGTACTGAATCGCCTTGCGAACCAGTCGCTTCGTGCCGAAGGCGCTGATGGGCTTCACGCCAAGCCCCGCTTCCGGGAAGAAGTCGACGCCCATTTCATCACGCAGGAACGCGGCCAGCTTCTCATTCTCCGGCGTGCCACTCTGGAACTCGATGCCGCAGTAAACGTCTTCGGTGTTCTCCCGAAAAATGACGCAGTCGACCTCTTCCGGCCGTTTCATCGGTGAGGGCACGCCGTTGAAGTACCGCACCGGGCGCACGCAGGCATAGAGATCCAGCACCTGCCGCAGCGACACGTTCAGCGAGCGAAAACCGCCGCCGACCGGGGTGGTGAGCGGCCCCTTGATCGCCACAACCAGATCTTTGATGGCCTCCAGCGTTTCGTCCGGGAAATAGTCGCCGTCGTAAAGCCCCGCCGCCTTTTCCCCCAGGTACAGCTCCGCCCAATGCACCTTGCGGCGACCACCGTAGGCCTTCTCGACCGCTGCGTCCCACACGCGAAGGCTGGCGGCCGTAATATCGCCCCCGATCCCGTCCCCCTCAACAAATCCCAAAATGGGATTGTCGGGCACGACCAGCTTGTTGTCCCTGACTTCAATCCGGGTGCCATTTTCGGGGTATTTGACGTGTCGATAGCTCATGAAAGCTCCTTGCGAATGGTTGGTTCAGACCGCCTGGGCGCGGGCTGTTTTAGCTGAGTCAGATCGTTCAACCTCGATCTGACGAAAATATTCGTCCGAAACACCGGTGACGTACTCGTTGGAAAAGCACGATGTATCGAAGCGGGTGATGCCGGGGTTGCCCTCGCTGCAGGCTGCCACCAGATCGTCCAGCGACTGGTAAATGAGCCAGTCGGCTCCAAGCGCTTCCTGGATTTCCTCCTCGCTGCGCTGATGCGCGATCAGTTCCTCCGCCGCCGGCATGTCGATCCCATAGACGTTGGGATAGCGAACGGGCGGCGCCGCCGACGCAAAGTAAACCCGACGCGCACCGGCGTCTCGGGCCATCTGGATAATCTGCTTCGACGTGGTGCCGCGAACAATCGAGTCGTCGATAATCAGCACCGTCTTGCCGCGGAATTCCAGGTCGACCACGTTCAGCTTGCGGCGCACCGATCGCTGACGCTCCTGCTGTCCCGGCATGATAAACGTTCGCCCGATGTAGCGGTTCTTGATGAACCCCTCCCGGTACTTGACGCCAAGCTGGTGCGCCAGCGGAATCGCCGCGGTTCGAGAGGTGTCGGGGACGGGGATCACGACGTCGATGTCGTGATCCGGGCGTAGTCGCAGGATCTTCTGAGCGAGCTTCTCCCCCATGCGCAGACGCGCCTTATAGACCGAGATATCGTCCATCATGGAGTCAGGCCGAGCGAAGTAAACCAGCTCAAAGATACACGGCGTGCAGTGGATTTCGTCCGCGCACTGCTGGCGGAAGCACTCACCCTGCTCGCTGATGAACAGCGCTTCACCCGGCTGAACGTCGCCGATCAGCTTAAAGCCGAGAACGTCCAGCGCCACGCTCTCCGAGGCGATGGCATATTCCACGCCAGCCTCGGTCTCACGCTGGCCGTAGACCAGCGGCCGGATACCCCACGGGTCCCGCACGCCCAGTAGCCCGTAGCCGGGAATCAGCGCCACGAAGGAGTAGCCGCCGCGGCAGCGCCGATGCAGTCCTTTGACCGCGGTAAAGAGGTTTTCCGGTGACAGCGACAGCGCAACTTCAGGGCGGAGCTCATGCGCTAGCACGTTGAGCAAAACCTCCGAATCGGAATCGGTGTTGATATGACGCCGATCCGACTCGAACAGCTCGCGTTTTAGCGCCTGGGCGTTGGTCAGGTTCCCGTTGTGGCCAAGCGCGATCCCGAAGGGTGAGTTGACGTACATGGGCTGAGATTCTTCGCTGGCGTCTCCCCCGGCCGTGGGATAGCGGACGTGGCCGATACCCCAATTGCCCCGGAGCCCCCGCACGTCGTTAGCGGTGAACACGTCGTTGACGAGACCGTTGCCCTTGTGAAGATGCATCTTGTCACCCGCACAGGTGACGATGCCGGCCGCATCCTGGCCGCGATGCTGGAGCACCGTCAAACCCTCGTAGAGGGTCGCAGCAACCTCTTCCCGTCCTACAATTCCAATGACGCCGCACATGGGTTCATGTCATCCTGGAGCGTGGCAGTTAAGGAGCCCCGGCGGGCGGGGTCCGGCAGTGCGCATTCTGCCGTTTTGGCAGCGCTGTTGGCAAGGCGCAGCGTCGTTGACCGCCGGGCCAGCTCACGCCGCATCGGGGCTTGCCCCGGCACCATCCCGCGCCGTATCAGAATCCGGCTCATCGCCGCCGGGGAGCGGCAGTTCAGGCAAACCCAGGGAACCCGGAGGGCCGCCCTTCAGGTAGTCGCTGAAATCTTCCGGGAGATAGCGCGCTGACCACCGGGCCAGCGCTTCGAGTCTCGGCAGCACCAGGGAGTTCTGCCACCACGGGTCGGCCGGCAGCGGGGTCAGCGATAGCAGCGAAACGCCGACGACCAGCAGCAGCGCGCCGCGTGCAGCGCCGAAGAACAACCCGAGAAAGCGGTCGGTGCCCGACAAGCCGGTTTGGCTGATCAGCAGACCAAGCACGTAATTCAGCAGTCCGCCGGCTAGTAGCGTGGCAAAAAACAGGGCGGCAAACGCAATCGCCAGCCTCACCGAGGGAACCTCAACCCGCTCGCCGATCAGCGGCGCAACCTGGTCGGCAAACGTAAGTGCCACCCAGACCGCAGCAATCCAGATGGCCAGGGCCATGAACTCGCGCACAAAACCGCGAAAGAAACTGATCAGCATGGACAGCGCCAGAATCCCGAGGATGGTCCAGTCAGCCCAGTTGAAGGCGTCCATCGTGAAGGCTGCCGCTTACGGTGCCAGGGCGCTAGGGGTGGTCAACGACCATCCCGGAGAGGCCAAACTGCTCACGCAGCCGCTCGCGGGTTGCGCGAGCCGTGTCCTCGTCGAGTTCCGGACCCACACGAACACGATAACGAGCGCTGGCGCCGGCGCCAGCGTCTGAGAGATGTGCCGAGTAGCCGCCACCACGCAGCTTGTCGCGGAGCGCCATGGCGTTGCTGCGGCTGTTGAAGCTGCCCATCTGCACCATCCAGCCCTTCAACAGCGCCTGCGCCGCCGGCATTGGCGGGGTTTCACCCTGGCGCTGTCGAACCGATAGCTCCAGCTCAGGGAACGCTTTGAGCAGGCCTTCCCCGGCATCCAGCGCTCGGTCCCGATCCGGCCACGCACCGACGCGAACCCGATAAAGCGCGTTGCTGCCCATTTCAACCTTCTCCTGGTAAGCCTGCCACGACGCCTCCTGCAGCCGGCTGACGAGTCTCGCCGCGTTGGCGGCGTTGCCGAAGCTGCCAACCTGGAGAACCCAGTCGCCGCCGACGGCCGGCGTTGTTGAGTCCGCGTCGCCGGAGGAAGGCTCCTCCGCGGTTTCCCCGGTGGGGCTGGGGGCCGGTGTTGTCGTCCGCGCCGGCGCCTGGGCGGTCGTATCAGCGGTCCGCGGCCGCGTGACAACCGGGCGCGCGGGGGCGCTCGTGGCGGCGGTGTCCGGCACCGACTGGGCGGCCGGCCGCTGGGTCGCCGCCGCCTCGGGGTCCACCGGCAGCAGCCGGGTCTCAAATCGTGCGTCCGGCGGCTCGGGAATGGCGATCGGCGCCTCGATGGGGCTGCTCGGCGGGCCGTCGAGCAGCATCGGAATAAACGTCACCGCAAAGATCACCAGAACGCTGGCGCCGACCAGCCGTTGTTTGAGCGCAACATCCATGGAATCAGCAGCCGTTTGTCGTGCGGGATATAGAAAGAATCAGCGGCATGACCTGGGTTTCATCCCTTTAGTTAATCGAAGGAGCCGAAAACCGGCGGCAATCCAACAGTATACCTCCAAGACCTTAGAAACCGGTTAACGCCGGTCAGGATCCGTTGGCAAGGCCCAGGTGCCGGGCCGCGAGCTCGACGGTGACAAAAGACCCGGCCAGCAGGAGGCGGTCAGCCGGCTGGAGGCGCGGCAAAACCCAGTCGAGCGCCGCCGCGGGATCGTCCGCCAGCCTGGCCTTGAGCTGGGGTACACGAACCTTGCCGCGCAGCTGACGCGCGCTCTGGCCGCGTCTGCCCGGCAGGCCACAAAATACAAAGCGGTTAATCCGTGGCGCCAGCTCCGCCACAAAACCCTGCGGGGCCTTATCCCTCAGCATACCGAGCACCAGCCAGCTTTCGCCGTCGCAAGGCGTGCTCTCCAGCCAGCGACGAAGCACGCGCGCCGCGGCGGGATTGTGGCCGACGTCCAGGATCACGTCAGGCTCCTCGGCAACCCGCCACAGTCGCCCGGCGACGCGCGCCTGGGTCAGACCCGTAGCGACAATCTGCTTAGGGGGCAGCAGCCCGACTCCAGCCAGGGCCGCAAGACAGCCGGACGCGTTGACCAGCTGGTGGTCTCCTGGCAGAGCCGGTCTGGGTAGCTGCGACAGCTGGTGTTTGCCGTGGGTCCAGGTCCAGCCTCGGTTGGTGACCTGCTGATCAAAGTCTCGGCCCGCAACCCGCCAGTCCACGCCGGTCCGTCGCGCTGCTTCGTGGAGCCCGGCGGGGGCGGTCGCCTGCGCACAGACCGCCGGCTGTCCGGGGCGAAAGATACCGGCCTTCTCCACCGCAATCTGGTCGAGCGTATCGCCGAGCCAGTGCATGTGGTCAAAGCCGATGTTGGTGATGAGCGCGAGATCTGGGTCGACCACGTTCACGGCGTCCAGCCGGCCGCCGAGGCCCACCTCGAGCACGGCCGCGTCCACGCCAGCCTGCTGGAAACAGACAAATGCGGCCAGCGCAGCGTATTCGAAATACGTCAGCTCGATCTCGCCGCGGGCCTTTTCTACCACCTCCAGGGCATCGATCAGCCGGCGGTCGTCAACCGGCTCGCCGTCGATGGCGATCCGCTCATTAAACCGAAACAGATGCGGTGAGGTGAATGTGCCGACGCGGCTGCCGGCGGCGAGTAAAATAGCGGTGAGAATCGCGCAGCTTGAACCCTTGCCGTTGGTCCCTGCCACGGTGATGACCTTGGGTGCCGGCCGTTGACCACCCAGCCGACGATAAACCTCGCCGACACGATCCAGGCCCAGGGCCATCGTAGCGGGATGGATTCGCGACAGGTGGTTCATCCACCAGCTGATGGAACGGCCGCGCCCCATATGTGAAGACCCCGCAGCCGACGGTCGGCTCAGGCTGGCTCCCGCTCCGTCTCGGGCTCACTGGCCGCGTCTTCGGGCGACGCGTCGGGCGTTTCGCTTGACTGGCTGCCTTCCGACTCAAACGGCATCAGGATGGCCAGCAGGCTTGCGATGTGGTCGCGCAGTTCCCGCCGATCCACAATCATGTCGACAGCACCATGCTCGAGCAGAAACTCGCTGCGCTGGAAACCTTCGGGCAGGGTTTCTCGGACAGTTTGCTCGATCACGCGCGGCCCGGCAAAGCCGATCAGCGCGCCGGGCTCAGCAATATTCACGTCACCCAACATGCCCAGGCTGGCGGATACGCCACCGGTGGTCGGATGGGTCAGCACCGAAATGTACGGCAGGCCAGCGTTGGCCATCTTCCCCAAGACCGCGCTTGTTTTGGCCATCTGCATCAGCGATAGAAGGGACTCCTGCATTCTGGCCCCACCCGTCGCGGAAAAATTGATCAACGGGCACGACTGGCTGATGGCCCGCTGAGCTGCCCGGGTAAAGCGCTCGCCCACGACCGAGCCCATGGAGCCGCCCATAAACCGAAAATCGAAAGCGGTAGCGACCACCGGCCGACCCTTTATCGTGCCGGCCATCGCGACGAGAGCATCCTTTTCGCCGGTCGCTTTCTGCGCCTGGCTGATCCGGCTCCGATACGTCTTTTTATCGCGGAACTTCAGCGCATCTATCGGCTCGAGCTGGTCGGCAATCTCCTCGAGACCTTCCTCATCGAGGAAATTGAGCAGCCGGTTGCGGGCAACGATCGGCATATGGTGACCGCACTTCGAACAGACCATCTGGTCACGCTCAAGCTCCCGGGCATAGAGCGCAGCCCCGCACTGCTGACACTGCTGCCAGGTTCCCTCGGGTACCCGCTTTTTGCCGGCGCCTTCGGTGCGAATCCGCGAAGGCATCAGCTTCTTCAGCCAGCTCATGAGGGTGCCCCTTCAGCGGCGCCGCGCACCGCGTCAGAAACGGGCGCCTGCGGCGCCTGGCTGTCGGTCTGACCGGTCAGCTCGCGAGCGAAATTCTCCGCCACCGCGTTAGCCGCATCAGTCCCGGCATCGTGCATCGACTGCACCAACGCGCTGCCGACAACGACCGCATCAGCCACCCCGGCAAGGGCGGACACATCAGCGCGGGTTTTGACGCCAAAACCAACCGCCACCGGCAGGTCGGAGCGTTCCCGGATCGAGGCAACACGGCGGGCCACGTCGCTGGTGTCCAAATTGGCCGCGCCCGTAATGCCCTTGAGGGAAACGTAATAGATGAAGCCCCCCGCCGCTTCAGCGATGGCGCCTAGACGGGCCGCTGAGGTGGTGGGAGCCACCAGGAAGATCTGCTTCATGCCGAGCGGCGCTGAGTGATCGGTCACACAGCAACACTCTTCAGGCGGGAGGTCGACGATCAGCAGAGCGTCGACGCCGGCCTTCGATGCATCCTCGCAGAAGCGCTCGAATCCAAAGCGCTCGATAGGATTGAGATAACCCATCAACACCACCGGCGTGCGCTGGTCGCCGCTGCGAAATTCTTCGACACAGCGAAGCACGTAAGACATATCCGCCCCGCGCGCCAGGGCCCGTTCACTGGCGGCCTGAATCACCGGCCCGTCCGCCATCGGATCGGAAAATGGCATGCCTAGCTCCAGCATCGATGCCCCGCCCCGCACCAGTGCGTGCATAGCCGGGACCGTGCTCTCAAGGCCCGGGTCGCCGGCGGTCAGAAAACAGACGAGCTCCGGGTCGCCACCGTCACGGGCGGCAAATAGCGCGTCGATGCGATTGTCAGATGCGTTCGCTTCAATGGTCATAGCGCCAGCCCCTCCAGAGCCGCAACGGTGTTCACGTCTTTATCGCCGCGCCCGGACAGGTTGACGAGAATGTACTGAGACGGCGACATGTCGGCGGCCATCTTTACCGCGTGCGCCAGGGCATGGCTGCTCTCCAGAGCTGGAATAATGCCCTCCACCCGACAGAGCTGGTGAAACGCCGCCATGGTTTCAGCGTCGGTGACCGATTCATACCGCGCCCGGCCGATGTCCTTCAGCCAGGCGTGCTCCGGCCCGACACCCGGGTAATCGAGCCCGGCCGAAACCGAATGGGTCTCGGTGATCTGGCCGTCCGGGCTATCCAGAAGATAGGTTCGATTGCCGTGCAGCACGCCCACCTTGCCGGCACACAGCGAGGCCGCGTGCTGACCGGACTCGATGCCGCTGCCAGCCGCCTCAACGCCGACCATCTGCACCGCCTTGTCTTCGATAAATGGGTGAAACAGCCCAATGGCATTTGATCCGCCGCCGACGCAGGCCACCAGCGCGTCCGGCAGCTGGCCGTATTCCTCGAGCATCTGGCGGCGAGCCTCCCGGCCGCAGACCGCGTTGAAGTCGCGAACAAGGAGCGGATACGGATGCGGGCCCGCGACCGTACCGATGACATAGAACGTGTCGTCAACGTTGGTCACCCAGTCGCGCAGCGCCTCGTTCAGCGCGTCTTTCAGCGTTTTGGAGCCGGATTCCACCGGCCGTACTTCGGCGCCCAGCAGCTTCATGCGGTAGACGTTGGGCGCCTGGCGTTCAATGTCGGTTGAACCCATGTAGACCACACACTCGAGGCCCAGGCGGGCGGCGACGGTGGCGGACGCAACCCCGTGCTGACCCGCACCGGTTTCTGCAATAACCCGCGGCTTTCCCAACGCCTTGGCAAGGAGGGCCTGACCAACCGTGTTGTTAATCTTGTGAGCGCCGGTGTGGTTCAGGTCCTCGCGTTTTAGCAGGATCTGGGCGCCGCCGACCTGCTGACTCAAGCGTTCGGCGTGGTAAATGGGCGACGGTCGGCCTACATAATGGGCCAGATCATGGTCCAGCCGCGCCTGAAATTCCGGATCGGTGCTGAGCCGCTGATAGGCATCGCGCAGAT
Source organism: Pseudomonadota bacterium (assembly GCA_039033415.1). NCBI lineage: Bacteria > Pseudomonadati > Pseudomonadota > Pseudomonadota bacterium. The sequence goes on from JBCCCR010000006.1 coordinate 58,789, forward strand.
CGTCCAGCGCCGCCATCAGGGTTTCGGCCACGAAGCTGCCGCCGTAAGGTCCAAAATGGCCTTGCTGATCGGGCCAAACGTAAGGGGTCTCAGGCCTCATCTGCGCGTCGCACCTGCTCTACAAAACTCGTCATCTTTGTCGGGTCCTTAATTCCCGGTTCGCTCTCTATGCCACTGCTGACGTCCACCGCCCACGGTCTTAGGCTGCGGACGCAGGCGTTTACGTTGCCGGGCGTCAGGCCTCCGGCCAGTACCCAGCGTGACCCTCCACTATCGCCGGGAAAGCTAGCAGCGTCAATCGTCTGCCCTGTCCCGCCGAGCCTGCCCGGCAGGTGGCTGTCAATCAGCAGTTTGCAGGCATCGCCGTAGCGATCCATTTCCTGCGCCGCCACAGACTCGCTGAGGGCTTTCACCCAGGGTCGCCCGAACGCCGCGCAGAACTCCGGTGACTCGGTGCCGTGAAACTGCAGGACGTCCGGATCGACCGCGTCGACGGCTTCCTGAACGTCGGATCGGGTCGGATTCAGAAACAGGAGAACGCTCTTGACCGGAGGCGTCATAGCCGCCGCCAGCGCTCGTGCCTGGGGAAGAGAAACGCAGCGCGCGCTCTTGGGGACCAGCACCAGGCCGGCCGCGTCAATGCCGATACTGCATGCGTGCGCCAGATCTTCCTGACGAGTGAACCCGCAAAATTTGATGTGGGTCTTGGTCATGACGGCAGCTCAAACGCCGCAGGGTACGTCACCATTTCCAGCGTCAGCCCGCACGCGGGCGCCGTCGGCCCGGCGATGGTTCGATCCCGGGACGCCAGCAGCTCGCCGATCCAGCTCGGCGGTTTTTCGCCGCGGCCAACCACCAGCAGGGAGCCGGCTATGTTTCTCACCATGTGGTGCAGGAAGGCGTTCCCTTCCACCTCGATCGTTACCGTGTCGCCAATCTTGGACACCGTTATGTGATGGATGCGTCGAACGCCGTGCCGGGCCTGGCAGGCGGCTGCGCGAAACGCACTGAAATCATGTTCACCCACCAAAGCCTGCGCGCCCTGGTGCATCGCCTCAGCCTTGAGGGTCCGTGCCTCCCAGGTGTGAGTCAGTCGGTCGAGTGCGGGCCGCACCGGGCGATTGACGATGCGGTACGCATAGCGCCGGGCGCTGGCGGAGAACCGCGCGTTGAAGTCGCTGGAGACGGGGATTGCCCAGATGATCCTGAGATCCTCTGGAAGATGGGTGTTGGTGCCCAGCACCCAGGAGCGCATCGGACGATCGGTTGGTGGGTCAAAGTGGGCAACTTGGCAGGCGGCATGCACGCCGCTGTCGGTGCGACCGGCCCCGATCACCGACACCGGGCCGTCAGCAACCTGTGCGAGAGCGCGTTCCAGCTCTGACTGGACCGTGGGGGTTTGAGCCTGGGTTTGCCAACCCAAAAACCGGGTGCCGTCGTACTCGACACCCAAGGCGATTCGAGCGGCGTTCACCGGCTTGGCCGGATCACGTGCCGACAGAACGCCGGCATCACACAGACCACTTCGAAACTAGCTGAGGTTATCGAGCAACCCCTGCGCTTCCTCTTTCTGACTATCGCTGCCTTCGGCCATGACCTCTTCCAGCATGCCCTTGGCGCCTTCCGGGTCACCCATGTCGATGTAAGCTTTTGCGAGATCCAGCTTGGTGCCAACCGAATCGTCATCACCAAACAGCTCGTCGCTGTCCAGATCGAGGTCATCGAGCCCCAGGTCCCCCAGGTCTTCATCCGCAGCTTCAAGCTCAGCCAGCGTATCGCCCGCGTCGTCCACGGTTCCGAGGTCGATTTCAGCCGTATCCTCAATCGCGCCGCCCGCCGCAACGGCCGCTTCCGCTACTTCGTCGGTGACCGACTGAAGCTCAAACTCGGTGTCTTCCTCAGCGCCCGCGCTCGCCGTGTTGTCATCGGCCAGAGGCTCATCGCCTAGGTCGAGCCCCTCGCCATCGAGATCAAAGTCCAGGTCGAGGTCATCGCCTGCGTCGTCGTCCGCCAGCTCAGCGACCGGCTCTGCGTCATCCAGCCCCAGATCCAGATCGTCGCCGCTGTCGGCATCAGCCGCCGGCACTGTTTCGGCGCCGATATCGAGCGACAGGTCGTCATCCGCATCGTCGACGCCGTCCAGATCAAAATCCAGTCCGCCGTCGTCGTCACCGCCGCTTTCCGCGACGTCAAACTCCAGGTCGGGTTCATCGAGCGACACCGTCGGCATATCCAGCTCCTCATCAGCGGCCGCCTCAGCCTCCCCGAACAGACCGCTTTCCGGCGCCAGGGTCGCGCCCATGGCACGTACTTCCATCCACGCAGGGTGAGTCGTTCCGCCGACGCCATCCAACATCGCCTGCGAGGCCTGCACAAACCGGTCCTTGTCCTCCGCGGCGTAAAGTGCCCGAAGATACGCCAGGTGTGCCTGTGGGCTGTCCGGTTCTTCGCCGGCAGCCGCCTGCAGATCATCCAGGGACGGTGCGTCGAGTTCGACCACGGCAGCGTCGGTTTCGACGACCGGCAGCTCACTGGTTTCGGGCTCTTGGGCGGTTGCAATGCGATCCACCAGAGAAGCTCCGCCGAGGTCGCCCTCATCATCTTTACCCCGCCTTGACAGCACGAGGCCGCCGACGCCCAGCAATACGAGAAGCCCCGCACCGCCGAGCACCATGGGGTTCTTGGCTAGCGCCAGTGCTTTGTCCGCCATCGATTCTTCGGCAGGTGCGCTGGTCGCCGGCGGAGGGGTCGGGGTTTCGGCCTCGGTTGCCTCCGAGTCGTCTGCCTCCGTGCTGTCTGCCGCGGCAGCTTCCTGATCCAAAGCCGCCAGCTCCTGGTCGAGGCTCGCGCCGTCCTCAGCGCCGGCGTCGGAGGAAGATCCGGCGTCCGCCATGCTGTCGTCCATCGCGTCATCCATGGCGTTGACGCCGCTATCCACAGCTCCCATGGCCTCGTCGACCATCGGATCCGCTGCCGTGCCCAGGTCTGCAACCGCCTGGCCGGTTAGCTCAATTTGGTTTTGCAGATCAGCAAGATCGGCATCCTTGAGGGTGATTGTGCGCTCATAGGTACTGATCAGGCGCTCCAGATCGGCGATGCGCGAACGCATCTCCTCATTTTCCTGGTTGGTGCTGATGAGATCTTCGCGGGAACGGGCGAGGTCATCGCGCAGCTCAGCCAGCTGCGCCCGATTGGCTGCGTCGGAGCCGGACTGCCCGGACCCCGTATCGCTGGCGTCGTCACTGGAGCCGCTCGGCGGGACCAGTTCGAGACGAGTTTGCGGGTCCGCAGCCGGCGCTGGGGTCGGGCTAACGTAGTCAGCGGTCGCCGCCGACTCAGACACGACCGGCGTGCTGCTGGAGACGTTCTGGCGGTAGCTTTCCCAGGCTTGGTTTTGGGTCCGTACGCTGGACAGCGCCTGGGCAACGCTTTGCGAGCTCAGATCGGCGGAATCCGGCATCCGCAGGATTGCGCCTTTTTTGAGCGCGTTGATATTGTCCTGATAGAAGGCATCCGGGTTTAGCCGGTACAGCGCCATCATCATCTGATTGATCGTAATGTCACCGGACGAGCGGTAGTCGCGAGCGATTTCCCACAGGGTGTCGCCCCCCTCCACCTCGTAGGTACCGCCAGCCAAAGACCCCGCCCGGGAACCGGTGCTCGAGCTGCTGCTGGTCGACGGGGCGGGCCGCACGCGATCGGCGGTTGCCGGCGCTGGTGCGTCCATGGCCGTCGGTCGAGGTGCCGTCTCGCGGGGCTGAGGCGCGGCGGAGCTGACCTCGGCAGCACCGGCCGAAACCGGCGGGTCCAGCAGCACGACGTATTCGCGCAGCAACCGACCGTTCGGCCAGTTCACTTCGATCAAAAAGTCCACAAAAGGATCGGTCACCGGCTCGTCTGACGTCACGGCGATCACGTAGCGGCCTGCCGAGTCAGCCTGCACGGTGAAGGTCAGGTCGACCAGCAGCGCGGCCGCGTCGAGACCCACGCGTTCGAAATCTTCGGGCGCAGCGAGGCTGACCTCGGTAGACTCGGGCTCGGTGACGTCGTCATAGAGGAGCGCAATCTCGGCCTCGAGCGGCTGATTGAGCTTGGAGCCGACCTGTATTTCGCCCAGCCCCAGCGACCATGCTGCAAACGGCACCATCCCGACCGCCAGCACCGCCATCTTCCTGATTAGGCTGCTATTCATTACCGCATCCCCCATACATCAAATTCAGCACTACTATTAATATGTTACGTAGCACTATTTAGATTAGACATGATAAGCCGGCCTCAACTATAGATTATAAATGACTTTTTACCAATAGCTCCGCCAACTGGACGCTGTTCAGCGCCGCGCCTTTTCTCACGTTATCCGACACCACCCACAGATCGATTCCGTTCGGATGGGTGAGGTCCCGGCGAATCCTGCCGACAAACACCGGATCGGTGCCGTCCGCATGGGTTGCCGGCGTCGGATAACCTCCAGCCTCCCGACCGTCCATCAGGACCACGCCCGGCGCTTCCGCCAGCAGCCCGCGCACGGTATCCAGATCGATCGGTTCCCGGGTTTCCAGATGCACGGCTTCCGCGTGCCCATAAAATACCGGCACTCGAACCGCCGTCGGATTCACGCCGATGTCCGGATCCTCCAGGATCTTGCGGGTCTCCCAAACAAGCTTCATCTCTTCGCGCGTGTAGCCGTTGTCCTGGAAGCTGTCGATGTGCGGCACAACGTTATAGGCGATCTGGTCGCCGAATTTCCGCGGCGTGACGGGTTCACCGGCCGCAAGCTGCGCCGCTTGTTCCCGGAGCTCATCGATACCCTGCTGACCCGCGCCCGAAACGCTCTGGTAGGTGGCGATGTTAATGCGCCTGATACCCGCCGCCCGTTGGATCGGGGCGAGCGCGACCATCAGCTGCATAGTGGAACAGTTCGGGTTCGCCACGATATTGCGCTGGCGATACCCGGCCAGGGCGTGCGGATTAACCTCGGCCACCACCAACGGCACGTCGTCGTGCAGGCGAAACTCCGACGTGTTGTCCACCACCACGCAGCCGGCCTGCGCAGCCACCGGTGCGAAGCGAGCGGACACCGACCCACCGGCGGAAAACAGCGCCAGCTGAGTGGTGGAAAAATCGTAGTCTTCCAGCACCTGAACCGGTATCTCCTGACCCCGAAAACGGATGGTGGTGCCCGCGCTGCGGGCGCTGGCCAACGGCACGAGACGGGTCAGGGGAAACTCGCGCTGCTCTAGGATCGCCGTCATGGCGCGGCCGACCGCGCCGGTGGCACCGGCAACCGCAACCGTCAGTTCATCGGTCATGACCATCACCTGCGGGAATCGTAAAGGGAATCTCGACATCAGCGTTCTGCGCCCGGTGCCGCAGAAACTGATCGAGCAGCACCAGCAGCGTCATCGCCTCGACAATCGGTGGTGCCCGCAGCCCCACACAAGGATCATGGCGACCTTTGGTCACAACCTCGACGGCTTCGCCGTGGCGATCGACCGTCGAGCCTGGCAGGCGCAGGCTGGAGGTGGGCTTAAACGCCACGCTGGCCGTGATCTCTTGCCCGGTGGAGATGCCTCCCAGGACGCCTCCGGCGTGATTGCTCAGAAAGCCCTCTGGCGTAATCTCGTCACGGTGCACACTGCCCGGCTGCTCTACGCAGGCAAAACCGGCTCCGATCTCCACGCCCTTGACCGCGTTGATACTCATGAGCGCAGCCGCGAGCTCGGCATCCAGCTTGCCGTAGACCGGTTCACCCCAGCCGGCGGGCACACCGCGCGCCACCACGTCGACTCGCGCACCGGCGGAGTCGCCGGATTTCCGCAGCGCGTCCATATAGGCTTCGAGTGGCTGAACCCAGTCCGGATCGGGCGCGAAAAACGGGTTGTTTTCCACCTCAGACCAATCGACCGTGCTGGCTCGCTGTTCGCCGACCTGAACCACGCAGGCCTGCACCTCAATGCCGAAATGATGTGCCAGATATTTTCGCGCCACCGCACCGGCCGCCACGCGCATGGTTGTCTCCCGCGCGGACGACCGCCCACCGCCTCGATAGTCGCGGAAGCCGTACTTGGCGTCGTACGTGTAGTCAGCATGGCCAGGCCGATACTGATCTTTAATGTTGGTGTAATCCTTAGATCGCGCATCTGTGTTTTCAATCAGCAGGGCGATAGGCGTGCCGGTGGTGACACCCTCGAAGACCCCCGACTGGATGGTGACCGCATCCGCCTCCCGTCGCTGTGAGGTGTGTCGCGTTTTTCCCGTCGCCCGCCGCTGGAGATCGGGCACGATATCTTCGGCGCTCAGCGGCAGCCCCGGCGGGAAACCGTCAATCACGCAGCCAATGCCAGGGCCATGGCTTTCCCCAAACGTTGTAACCCGCAGCAAACGCCCGAAGCTGTTACTGGACATCGCTGAGCTCCCGCCTCGCAAACGCGATGCGTTGGCGCCAGGCCACAAGCTCCTGGCGACTGGCCGTGAGGATGCCACTCCCACCGTGCTCGAAAGCCAGCCAGGTCAGGGGCAAATCTCCCAGGGCATCTTGGAGCGCGTCCGCGCTGTTTCCCGTTTCCAAAATCAGTTGTCCGTGTTCGGTCAGATAGTCGGGCGCATCGTGCAGAATCTGAAGCGGCAGGTCCAGCCCGGCGCTACCACAATGCAGGGCGATGCCCGGTTCGTGCGCGTACTCCGCCGGCAGCTCGTTGTACTCAGCCTGGGAGACATAAGGCGGATTGCTGATGATTAGCGCAAACTGGCCGACGACGGGTTCAAACAGATCTCCCTCGAGCAACTCGAGACGGTCGCCTACGCGGTGCAGCGCCACGTTGCGCCGGGCGACCGCCAGCGCGTCACCACTCAAATCGGTTGCTTTGACCTCGATGTGCGGAAAAGCCAAAGCAACGCCAATGCCGATGCAGCCCGATCCGGTGCAGAGATCGAGCACCCGGTCGCCTTCCGCCAGCGGCCACAACGAGAGACCTTCGCTGATGAGCTCCGCGATTGGCGACCTCGGAATCAGCACGTGAGGATCGACGTAAAAGCGATGGCCGGCAAACCAGGCAATCCCCGTCATGTAGGCGACCGGTACGCGGTCTTTGACCCGGCGCTCGAGCCAGCGTTGGACATCCAGGTATTCCTTGGGCGACACCCGCCGATCCGCGATCGGCGCCTGCAGCGGGTCCTCACCCAGCGCCGCCGCGGTCAACCAGCATGCGTCGTCCATGGCATTGTCGGTCCCATGACCAAAATAGACGCCGGCCTGATCCAGCGCCGCGGCGACCTCCGGGATCACCTCTCCGAGCAGTCGATGCGCGGCGTCGACGTCACCACCCACCATAGCGTTTACCTCATTTTCTTTACGCTGGCGCGACGCCAGCAGGCAATCGCCCAGTATAGGTTGTCGCAGACCCTCATTGACACTCTTAGGATCGTTCGCGGCGGTATAATGCGCCCGGACGAAATGACCAAATTCCGATGAACCGAACAATACTGATAGTGGCCGCGATTGCCGCTGCGGCTGTGGGCGCCTTCGGCGGTATGAAGCTTGCCTCACGGGCCGCCGTCGAAAGCGAGGCCGCCCCGGCACTGAGCGAGGCGGCTGGCGTGCCTTCGCCAGCTGCTGCACCGACGCTCCGCGCCTTTAAGCGTTATCCCGAGCCCAGGGTGGTAGCGGACTTTGCGCTCTTCGATCAGCACGGAGAAGCCTTTGACCTCAGCCGCTGGCAGCAGCGATGGACGTTAGTATTTTTTGGGTTTACCCATTGTCCGGATATCTGTCCCTCGACCATGGCTCTGATGAGCAGCGTGCTCGACGGCGCTGACCTGGGGGATGCGTTGGGAGTGACGTTCGTTTCAGTGGATCCGGACCGTGATTCGGCCAGCCACCTGGCCGATTACGTGGGGTTTTTCGACCCGCGGTTCGACGCGGCCACCGGGCCGATGCCTCAGCTGGTTGCGTTGACGCATCAGCTGGGCGTCCTTTTTGATATTGAGCCGCACGAGCCCGACGCCACGTCATACAACGTCGATCATAGCGCCAGCGTACTGCTGCTTAATCCGCAGGGCCGACTGGTCGGCCAGTTTCCCGCGCCGCAGCAGCTCGAGCTGCTGGTCAGTGACCTGAAGCAGCTGGTCGGGTCCAACCCATGAGCACCTTCAGTCCAGCAGGCCGGCCTGTTGAGCAGGTGAACATCGACGATCCAAGCCAGGAGCTCGCTCAGTCATGGGGCTGAAGGCTCGACTGTTTGTGCTCCTGCAGTACGTCCTGCCTCAGCACGGACTGAGCTGGCTGGTAAACAAGGTCACGCGCATGACCTTCCCACCGCTGAAGAACATGCTGATACGTCTCGCCATCAAAGGCTTTGGTGTCGACATGAGTCAGGCAGCGGAGCCTGACCCGAAAAGCTACGCCAGCTTCAACACCTTTTTCACCCGCCCGCTCAAAGATGGCGTCAGGCCGCTTGGCGACGATGACAGCCTGCTCTGCCCGGCTGACGGCGCCATCAGCCAGCTTGGCCCCATCCGAGACGGCACGCTGCTGCAGGCCAAAGGCCACACGTTTACCGTCAGCGAGTTCATCACGCCGGCAGCCGGGGATGCCGCCGCTTTTGCTAACGGCAGTTTTCTTACCGTCTATCTATCACCCCGGGATTATCATCGCGTCCACATGCCCTGGACCGGAACGCTCAGCCGCAGCGTTTACGTGCCCGGCAAACTGTTCTCCGTATCGCCCACGACCACGGCCGCCATTCCACTCTTGTTCGCGCGCAACGAGCGACTGATCACCCGCTTCGAATGTGACTTCGGGCCAATGATTGTGGCACTGGTTGGTGCCGTTTGCGTATCGTCGATGAGCAACGTCTGGGAAGGGGTTGTGGCGCCGGGCCGGCGGCTGCGCCCGGCTGACCATCAGGGTCCGATGCTTAAGGCCGGTGAGGAGATGGGCCGCTTCAACATGGGTTCAACGGTTATCGTGCTGCTGCCGCCTGACGCGGTGAGGTGGCGGACCGAGCTAGCCCCCGGCGCATCGGTGCAGATGGGACAGGCGCTCGCTGCTGCACGGCAGCTGACCCCCGAAGCAACTCCCCAGCAAACTCCCGGCTAAACTCGGGGTCCAACGCAAAGTCGAACACAAGAAGCCGAGCATTCAGCTGAATACTCGAACCAGGAGTCCGTCATGAAATATTTCAGGACAAACAATGCCGGGGCAGTGGCAAACTCCAGCCCATGGAGGGCCGGCGCCATACTGGCGGCCAGTTTGACGCTGGTGGCCGTCGTAGCGCCGGGTGTTTGGGCGCAATCTACCGGCGTCACCGGAGGGCCAGGGGGCGATGCCACCACGCCAACCCAGCCTCCGCCGTCAGCGGCGGCTGGGCAGACCCTGGCCGCCATGGCGGCCGGCGCGGACGCGATTGCCGTGGTCCGGGTCGCGCAGACCGAATACGCCCGAACGCGCGCTTTTCCCTCCAGCGGCTGGGCGCTGCTTGAGGTCCTCGTGCCTTACCGCGGCGTCGAGAAGGGGCAGCTCCTGGAGGTCACGGAACGCGGGCTGGGCGAACAGCGCTGCTACTACCCGGAGCTCGGGACGTGGCAGTTTGAGGGCGACCGCTTTTTTGTTTTTCTCAAGAAAGGAGAAGGTGACACCTGGCGCGGGCGAGCGCCCGCCTGCCGACTGCCCGTATTGGTCGACGACGCCAATCGGTTTTTACTTCGCTTTCCCGTTGAGGGGCTGAAGATTGATGAGGAAGGCGTGGTCGAAGAAGTTCAGTTCAACGACCCCGCCGCCCGGGTCGACGCCAGCGACTTTACCCGAGCGAAGATCCGGGAACTGGAGGATTTTTATCTTGCCACGCGCGTGGTTTCTGACGATCCCCTGGCACCGCCGGACCTCGTCTATCAGTACACGCGCGGTATCACGCTCGCCAACGTACGGCGGCTGATGAATCGCGACGCAGAGGCGCCGGGCAAGTAGCACTGCAACGCGTCCGCTGGCCGAGACGTACACCGACCACAAAAAAAAGCCGGCAGCTTCATGAGCCGCCGGCTTTGCTTTACCCAGGTTTTCGCTCGATCAGCCGCCGGTTAATGCGGCTGGCATACGGGCGGTCAAACCTTAACCGTCGAGGTCGATGGCGCTGCGTGAGCTTTCGCGCCGGCGCTCGTCTCTCTCGTCATATTTCTTCATGCAGCGCTTGGTCTGCTTGACCATCGCGCATTCAAGGTAGTCCGAGATCTCGATCAGCGAACCGCGGATTGCCTTACCGGCCGGCGTTTTGTTCTGGCTCGCGAGGTTGCCCCCAAAGCCACCGCGATAGGCACCCAGGCGCAGGCCACCGCCCTTGCTGCGGGCTTCAACGGTGCGCACGTATTCGATTTCGCCAGTCGTCGAGTTCACCACCCGGAGATCGACCGCGATGTAGGCTTCCGAGCTGTTGCCGCCCACCGAGATGCCGCGGAAGCTGATGCCGCCGCCCGTGTCTGCGGTGTTCTCTTCGTAAGCGGTGACAGTGCCCATCACCAGATACTCGGCGCCGATGAGCTTACCGATCTTGGCGCCCGTGCCGGCCGAGACCCGGCCAGAAGCACCCAGGTTCTGCTCCTCGATCGCAGACTGCAGCTTATTGCGCTCGACCACGCTGAACGCTTTGGTTGCGACCAGCTCGTTGCTGAGCATGCCGGAAAGCTCCCAGCCAACGCCGCCTCGCCACCAGCCGGCGCCGCTTTCGTTTTTGAACTCGACAACACCCACCGTAATTTTGTCTTTAGCAGCCAGTGCGGTCGCCGGAACGCCGACCACAACAGCCGACAGCAGTAACATCAACATCCGTTTCATGATTTTTTCCTCTGGTTCCCAATTCAGGCGTTTGCGTCAAACAAACGTCTGCCCTGCCTCACTTTCTCACCCATTCCAGGGGCATCACTCTCAGCGTTCCGCTTGCCGGTGGCTGACGCCTTCCGGGCTTCGCGAACACTCGCCGGCGATTTTGCTGCTGGAAACACCCGCGAGGTGCTCCAAACCGCTCTGCGCGCTATTCTAGCGCCGCCGCCAGGGCCCATCCAGTGCGAGACGTGAGCAACTGTTACGAGTGCTTGTAGGAGAATAACGACAAAATGCTTGAAGACCTGAGGTCTGAACTCAACGATCTGGACCGCCAGCTGGTGGACCTCATCGCGCGGCGCCAGGAGGTTGTGCAGCGGATCGGCGCAACAAAACGCGACACCGGCACCGCGACTCGCGACTACGGCCGGGAGAAGGTGGTTTTGGAGCTGGCCCGGAAAAACGCCGAGTTACAGGGCATTTCACCGAAGCTTGCCGAGACGGTCATGACGATGCTGATCGAAGGCAGTCTGCAGGCGCAGGAAAAGGACCGGCTCGTCCACGCGTCAAGCGGCAGCAATCAGCGCGCCCTCGTTTTTGGCGGCTGCGGCAAGATGGGCGGTTGGTTCGCGGACTTCCTCGACTCCCAGTCTTTTGGCGTCGATATCGTTGATCCGTCGGACGTTAGGAGCCGCCATGCCCGGGTCGACCGCTGGCAGGACGTCGTCGATCAATACGACCTGCTCGTCGTAGCCGCTCCGATCAAGGTGAGCGCTGATCTGCTGCGCGAACTCCTGCCGCTAAAACCACGGGGCACCATCTTCGACCTCGCGTCGCTCAAAAGCCCGTTGCGCCAGCCGCTGCGAGCCCTGGCTGACGCCGGCTGTTCCGTGACGTCGGTCCACCCGATGTTCGGCCCCGATACGCATCTGCTGTCCGGTCGTCACATCATTTTTTGCGACGTGGGTGTCGCCAGCGCCACCGAACACGCCGTCAGCCTGTTTGCCAACACCATGGCGGAGAAGGTCGAGATGAGCCTCGAGGACCACGACCGTATGGTGGGTTACGTGCTGGGACTCTCTCACGCACTCAACATCGCGTTCTTTACGGCGCTGCGCGAGTCCGGTGAAGCCTCGAACGTCCTGGCAGACCTGTCGAGCACCACCTTTGATGCGCAGCTGGCGATCGCGCGCGCCGTCGCCGGAGAACATCCGCCGATGTACTTCGAGATCCAGCATCTCAACGACTACGGCCGAGCCCCCTTGAGTGCGCTCGCAGACGCATTGAGCCGAATTCGGGAGCTGGTCGAGCGCGGCGACGAGGCGGGGTTTGTACAGCTCATGGAAAAGGGTCACCAGTACCTGGTCAGCACCAGCAAAGAGCCGTAAGGGGCCTGGTCAATCTCGCCGATCCATCGCCATGCGCACCAGTCGCGCTGCCAACGATTCCCATAAGTAATTGATTTTACGAAACTTAGCCGCTGGCATGGGAGTTGCTTCATCATCAGGTGAGATTGAGCAACAGGGTCAATAATGTCGCAAGGATCTGCCGGTAACGTCATCGCCGCTCTGGCGAGCTTTTTTATCCCGGGGCTGGGACAGCTGCTGCAGGGGCGCCTGCTGGCGGCACTTATTCAGTTTGTCCTGGCCGCGGTGCTGTGGGTGATCTGGCTGGGCTGGATCGTTCACCTTTGGTCGATCATCAGCGCCGCCGTCTGGGACCCGCCTCAGCGGCGTTAGCGGGCCAAGCAGGATAGATAGGTCACTTCGCCTGGCTCGTCAGCGAATCGTCAGTGCCCTTAGCCCGAGGGCAGCGGCACCACAATCAGCCAGGGCAGCACCTTATCCGCCAGCCCGAGAAGCCAGCTGAAAACCGGCACGCCAAAAATACTCAGGGCGATCAGTGCCAGGAATACCATCACGCCATACTGATTGTTGAACGCGCTGTAGCGTCGGCTAGCGCCGTTGGGCAGTGCCCACTCCATCACGTACCGACCGTCCAGCGGCCCCAGCGGAATCAAATTGAAGGCCATCAGCAAAATATTGATCTGTGCCAGCAGCACCAGCAGCGCACGCTGCGCAGGGCCGCTGAGTAGCTCGATCTGCTGGGTCGCGCCGAGCGCAAGCAGGTTGATCGACAGGAAAGCGAGCAGCAGATTCATGCCGGGCCCGGCCGCCGCCACGGCTGCGTGACCCCACGATTTTCTTAACCGGCGCGGATTGACCGGCACCGGCCGGGCATAGCCGAAGCCCACCATAACCACCATCAGCAGCCCGATGGGGTCGATGTGAGGAATCGGATTCAGGGTCAGCCGCCCCGCGAGGCGCGCCGTGTCGTCCCCCAGCAAATGGGCGGACCAGGCGTGGCCAAACTCATGCAGCGTCAGCGAGGCGATAATGGCGAACAACAGCAGCGCGAATAGCGAATACTGCCCTTGCGTCAGCAGCGTTAGCATGCGGGAGACTCGATAACCGAAAGCCTAGAAGTGGGAGCCAGCGCAGCTAGGTTCAAGAGCCGCCGGCAAGTACCGCCGGGTTCACAAGCTTGGCACCGACAGCTCATCGCCCAGCGCAACGCTCCCACCCCGGAGTACCCTCGCACAAATTCCGCCGTGCCCGCGCATGGCGTTGTACCCACCCGGACCAAGCACCTGTTCCATGCGTGAACAAGGATGACAGAGATCGGTAAAAGCTAGCAGCGCTTCGCCAAGCTCAAACTCTTGTCCTTTCAGGGCCAGCAGATTCAGCCCGGAAACCACCACGTTGCGTCGTGTAATACCGGGCTCGAGTGGACCGGTGCCGAGAAAGCCGGCCACCGCGGCCAGGTGTTCGGCGCTGATCAGCGTCAGGTGGCGTTTTCCTGAGCGTCCCGCGTAGTGGTCACCCAGCAAGCCTCGTTCCGGGTCCAGCTCGATAACCTGACGGGCCTCAAGCGGCGCCTTCCGGGCCGAACGCACCCCCAGCCAAGTCACCTCACCGGCGCGCGCGTAGTGCTGGGTCAGCTCCTTGATCAACAGCGGCTCATTCATGGTCGACAGCAGTTCCAAAGCGGCGGGTCCTTCCTTATTCTATCGCCTGACCGCTAACGCCAACACGCTTTTGAAACTCCTGATCTGGACCACCATCTTCGCCGGCTTGTTGCTGCTGTCCGGCGCCGCATTCACCGCGGCTCGAACCAGCCGGGCTGAAGCCGCACATCCGCCGGTGGGCGCTTTCATGCAGCAGCCAGGGGTGCGGCTCCACTATCGCGTGACCGGTCCGGCCACGCCCGGGAAACCCGCGCTGTTTCTGCTTCATGGCGCCACCACCAACCTCAACGACTTCTTCTCGCTCACCGATCGGCTGTCGGCGTCTCTGCAGGTAGTTGCGGTGGACCGACCGGGTGCCGGCTATTCGCACCAAACCGGGACTCAATGGATGAACCCCGCGGCCCAAGCCCAGGCGATTTTGGCCCTGCAGCTAGAGCTGGGTATCCCACGCGCCGTCTGGGCCGGCCACTCACTGGCCGGCTCTGTGGTGATGGCCGGGCTGCTCGACGCGCCGGAGCAGGTGGTTGGCGGCGTCATGCTGGCCGGCGCCGCCTATCCTTGGGACGGCGGTGTGGATTGGATCAATCACGTGCCCGGCGTGCCGGTGTTAGGCCCGTTGGTCACACACAGCCTGATCGCCCCCGCCGGGTCGCTGCGCCTGGACAGCGGCATCATCAACGGCTTTGCGCCAGATCCGGTGATCCCGTCTTATCGAGAGCGAAGCGGGATCGATCTCTATCTCAGGCCCGGGCACTTTGCCGCCACGGCCAGAGACATCCGACAGCTCAGTGAATACCTCGTCGAACCGAGTCGGCGGTACGGCGAAATCACGCAGCCGGTACTCCTCGTGCATGGCGATGCCGACACCATCGTCCCGGCGTGGAATCACGCAGACCGGCTGGTGGAGGTGTTACCTGCCGTCACCTATCAGCGTCTGCCGGGCACCGGTCATCAGCCCCACCACGTGCATGCCGATCGGGTCGCCGGCTGGATCGAAACATTTATCGACGAGCAGGCGTCAGGAGTCGTCCAGTAGCTGGTGAGAGATATCGCGCCAGTCGGCGTAAGCATGCACTTCCGGGCGGGTCAGGCGCAGCTGCTGCCCGTCATGCATCACTTCGACCTGCTGGCCGGGCTCTAGCTCGATATCTGCGACCATCGCCGCCGGTACCACAATGGCGCCGTCAGCGTTGACCGTCAGCGTTTTTTCGACATAACCGTTAGCCGCGTTCATGGCTATCCATCCATTTGTTTGAGTGGGCAGGCCGCGCGAACAGCAGCAGTTTGCCGGCTGCACGGCCAGTCTTCATGCTAGGGTGACGCACCGAACCGGCCATGTGCCAATGGTTTTGCACCACCGCACAACGCGTTGCCGAAATTGCGAAGATTTGTATGGCGAGGGCGCTCAGGACGCCAAGCGCGGCAGACTGACCTCAAAACGAGCCCCCGGACCAGCATTGACGACGTCGATGCTGCCGTTCATGGCCGTGACAATCTGCTGGACCAGCGAGAGGCCGATACCCGTGCCGATCGTGTCCCGTGTCAGCTCGCTTTCGGTACGGTAGAACAGGCGGAAGATCTTTCCGATCTGATCCGGGCTGATCCCGGGTCCGTAGTCGCGAACCCACAGCACCACGGCTGACGCTTCGTCCCGGGCGCCGATCTCGATCCGCTGCCGATCGCTGCCGCGGCTGAACTTCAGCGCGTTGTCGGTCAGGTTGATAAACAGCTGGAGCATGGCGTCCGCGTCCACCGCCAGCCTGCTCGATCCGGCGTTTCCCTCATCGATGACCAGCTCAAACCCCGCAGCGGTCACCTGTGAGGTAATCCTCGATCGAACCAGGTCCAGCAGCTCGCCCACGGTCAGCGGGGAGGCGTTGAACGTCGCCTCACCCCGGTCGAAGCGAGCCAGCTGGAGAACGTTGTCGATCAGCCGGGACAGGCGCTCGCTCTCGTCAAAAATATACTGGAAGTACTGCGGCTGTTTTTCGGTGGGGGCCAGCCCGCTGGTCAGCATCTCGCCATACATGCGGATTGAGGTAAGCGGCGTCTTCAGCTCATGGCTGACCGCCGAGACGAAATCTCGTTGCTGCCGGGCGAGCTGCAGCTGGCCAAGGCCCAGCCGATAGAGCGCGAACGCGCCGCCGAGGAGCACAAGCGCCAGCGTCAGGCTGAGCCAGAGCAGCAGGCTTAGCCCTGCGCCGAGGGGCAGCTGCTCCGCGTAATAAACCAGCTCCAGATTGCTGAGCGGCGGCGTCAGTCTCGCCCGGTACAGGAGCTGCCCACCCGCCCCGCTGGCCAGGGTTTCGGCAGCAGGCCCATAGCCCGCTGCGGTGTTCGACGACCCGCCGAGGCTGCCGGGTTGCGCCGCCAGCTTCGCCGCTGAACCGACGACGTCCAGCACCGTTCCCCCGTAGGCGACCAGGACCTGAACGCCGTCCAACGCCGCGGCGTTGATGTCCTGGCGCAGCTCCGAAAGCAGCGCCTCCGCCTCGTAAAGCGCGCCCTGCACCGTTCGGCCTTCCGGTCGCCAGATGCTGCGAAACAGCGCGAAATGACCGCTGTCCAGCAGGCTGAATTGAAACGGCTCGGCGTCGACCTCAAAGGCGGTGATCGCTCGGAATTCCGGGTCACCAATTTCCTGCGGCGATTCTGCGGCGGCATCGGCCGGAACCGCTGAGGTCACGACGATCGGGTCAAGCGCTCCATTCTCTGCGGCGTCCACCGCAGAGCTTTCTTTTTCGCGCCGACTGTTCGCCTGCTGGTCGAGCGATTGGTCCAGCTTCAGGTCCTCAACCTGGCCATAATTCGCGCGCTTTCGAACGAGAGTTTGCTGCACGGCATCGTCGCTCAACCGATCAAACCGGCTGGTCGCAGGCTCGAGCTGAGCCGGTGCTCTATACGCACCCGGAACATCCGAAGTGACCGTAGGCTTCGCCTGCCGCTCAGCCGCAACCGCGCGAGGCGATTCTCGCGGCGACGGGTTCGGCGGACTGACACGTCCAGCGCTTGGTGCCAGCAGTTCGTTGTTCAGCAGGACGCGCTGGATGTCCTCCAGGCGATCTGCCGGACCGCTTTGCGGATTCGGGCGGCCACCGCCGGGAAACCGCAGCCGACCATCGGGGTCGACCTCAAACAGACCCATGAGGCCGCCGACGCGGCTCGAGCCGGCCGGGCTAACCAGCTCTTCAGCCAGGACGGCATTCGCGCCGAGCGCCGCTCGCTGCTGATTGGCGGTATCCATCGGTACCGTGACCTGGCGCAGCAAGCGTTCGACCAGCGCCTGGTCTATTCGCTCGGAAGCGCTCTGGGCATTAAGCCGGGCTGCAAAAAACGCCTGCCAGTGAAGCTGGGTATACGCATGCCGGATCAGCACCGCCCCGGGCACCGCCAGCGCCAGCACAAAGCCAGCCAACAGCAACCTGAGGCGCCGGAGCTCAGTCATGGCCATCAAGCGGTTGTCGCGGGGACTGCTTCCAGCCGATACCCCGCGCCCCGGACGGTCACCAGTCGCCGGGGCGCCGACGGATCCGCTTCGATTTTGCGGCGAATCTTTGCCACGTGGATATCCACCGTGCGAGTTTCGATCTGGAGATCGCGGGCATAACCCCAGACCCGATGCAGCAGCTCCTCGCGTGACACGGGGCGGCCGGCATGGATGGCCAGGTATTGCAGCACCTCCATCTCCCGGCGGGTGAACGCTACCGCCGTGCCGTCCACCTCACCCGCCAGGTTCAGCGGATCGATCCGGCAAGCTCCGACGAGTTCGATGATCTGATCCGACACCGTGGGCGTCGATCGGCGCAGCACCGCCTGCACACGAAGCACCAGCTGGGTGACGGAAAACGGTTTGGCGATGTAGTCATCAGCACCGAGGCGAAGTCCGTTGATCACGTCTTCGTCCTGGGAACGCGCCGTCAGCATGATCAGCGGCTGGTCGGGCAAGCTGCGCCGAACCTTGTCGCAGATCGTGAAGCCATCAACCCCGGGCAGCATCACGTCCAGCAGCACCAGCGAATAACCGCCGCTCAACGCCGCCTCCAATCCGCTGTGGCCATCTGCGGCGGTGTCGACCTCAAAGCCGTGGAAAACCAGCAGGTCCACCAACCCCTCGCGGATCGGTGCCTCGTCTTCAACCACCAGAATTTTGGCTTTTGCGGTCACGTTTGCATGGTAGCAGCGGCGGAAGCCAAGTTCGGTAAACAGTTGGTAAACAGCCGAGGGGAACGTTTACCAAAGGCGGCCTATGGCCCGCCGCGGGCCGCCGCTAGCCTGACTAGCCAAGTCTTAACGGAGGGCCGTCATGGCATTGCTGAATCGCATATCTCACCTGTTTACCGCGGACTTTCACGCGTTGCTGGACCGAATCGAGGACCCGGAGTCTCTGCTGAAGCAGGCCATCCGAGACATGGAACAGAGCCTGGCCGAGCAGCAGCAACGGCTGCGGCGACGCGACGAGCAACGGCGATCGCAGGAACTTGAATCCGAACGTGTTCAAGCGCGGCTGGAAGACCTCAGTCAGCATATCGATCACGCGTTTACCGCTGGCGATGAAACGCTGGTCAGGCAGCTCGTTCGCCAGCGCTTGCTGTGCGAGCGGCAGCACGGCCTGCGGCGAGAGCAAGCGCAGCAAAGCGCCGACGCCGAAGTGCGCGAACGCGAGCAGCTCGCCGCAAACCGCGCAGCGCTCGACTCCCTGCGCCAAAAGCTGGCGGCATTTGAGTTAACGCAGGAACCGGCGTCCGGCCTGACGGGCGACGCCGACGCGATTACCGAACAGGAAGTGGACGCGGCTGTCCTGGCAGAGAAACAGCGTCGGAGGAAGTCGTGAGCCGGCCAAGCGCGGGGCCGCTTCTGCTGCTGGCACTGACGCTCGCGGTTGCGAGCGGCGCAGCGCTGCTGCTGCTGCCGCTCATCGGTATCCACGCCTCCACGACCGCCATCACCATCACCGGGCTCGGCACTTACGTTCTGCTGCTGATCGCCGCATGCCGGCCCGCGGCAGGCACAATGACGGGCGGGCTTCTGACGCTGGTCTCGACGGCGCTTGCCCTCATTGCGTCCGGCACCGGTCCCGTCCCGCTCCTGGCGATGCTGGGCTGGACTTGGCTGGTCCGCTGCGCGCTGCTCCATCGATCGATCCTGGGCTGCGTGGCTGACGGTGCCCTGCTGGCGGTCGGCGTTGCGTCGGCGCTATGGGCCCTGGGCGCGGGCGCCGGCCTGGCACTTTCGCTCTGGTGTTTTTACCTGATTCAGGTGCTGCTGCCCTGGCTGCCGGGCCGTCACTCGGGTCGTCCTCGACCGCCGGACGGTGACGCGGCGTTCTTAGCTGCCCGACGACGCGCCGAAGCCGCTCTTCGCCGCCTCTATTCCCGCCCGATGACATGATCGGCTTTCGCGCGGTTTTGGGACTGCTGATCGTCACATTTTTGGGGCTTGTCGCCCTCACCCACCGGCCATCAGACGTCCGGGAGACAGAACTGATCGAGGTGGTTGTGGTGCTGGATACCACCGCAAGCATGGCCCCTGCGCTGACGAGGCTTAAGCTCGCGGCACCCCGGTGGGCGACAGACCTCCGGAAGGCTTATCCCGACGCCCGGTTGCGGCTCGGGCTGGTGGCTTATCGTGACCGGGGGGACGCCTACCTCACGCGACGGTGCCCGCTGGGTTCACCCGAGCGCTTCCTGCGCTGTCTCCAGCAGCAGACGGCCGCCGGTGGCGGCGGGGGTGAGGAGGCTCTGCTGAAGGGTCTTGAGGCTGCGGCAGCGAGCGACTGGAGCCGCCACGCGGACCGGCAGCTGTTGGTGCTCATTGGCGATGCGCCAGGGCATCGCGCCAGCGATCCGGCCATCGTTCAGCTGATCGACGCGGAACAACGCAAGGGCAGGGCCTTCGACACGCTGCAGGTTGGTCGCAACCCGCGGACAGAAACGCAATGGCGTGAGATTGCCCGCCGGGGCGGTGGCGTCTATAACGCCGCCGACACGGACGTGGACCCGCCACGTATGACGCTCAGCGGCCTTTGGGGAACACTCTCGACTCCGAGAAGCTAAGCCTCTGTTTTTATTGCGGTTCGGCCTATGACACCTACGTGACGGTAAACAATTGTCACAAGATTGACACAATATCTGGGGGGTCCATCACGTTTTGCCGACGCCGTCGGGTTACTCTTGGCGGTGGAGGTGTGGTGCATGAGCATTACAGGATTTGGCGAAACTGACAGCGGCCAGAGGCCCTGTTACACTGCCGAACAGCATAATCACAAAGCGAATACGGGAATTATTACTTCGGTATCGGCTATTTATCCCCATAAGCCGGTCGGCTGGACCCCAGCGGACGAATCCCCCGACGACAAAATTCGCGCCTACACACCTTCGACCCACCTGATCTCAGCTTCCCCGGTTTGCGTGCCGACGTTTAGCAACCAGGACCAGTTGGCCCGGAACTTGCTTGAGTTCAGACATTTCCACGTCATGTCGAGAGTACCAGCTATGAAAAGCGACCCACATCCCACAGACGGGTGCGATCTGGCAGGACAGGGAGGTAACAGCCTTCTGCTGACGGCTTTAGCCGTTGCGGTAGGCAGCGCAGCAGGATTGCTGCTGGTTCCCGTGTTCTTGGGAATCCTGATGCTGGCGGCCATTCCGCTGGCGGCATCCAGATTGACCCATTGGCTGTCAGGCGAGGTAACGTCTCCTCGCGCCGAAAAAACGCCTCTAACGCCAAAATTTTGACGGATAGCCGGCCTCCGGGCCGGCGTCGCAACATTCTGGCGCCTGGCTTCACCTGCTGCTGCTGCACGCGCGGCAGCGCGCTGCTCTCCGACCACCGCGAGTAACACCTACTGTGCATACCTTCGGCTCGGTACAATACGACTTTTCCGCTTGAGTCTTGCTTCCCATGACCGAAACCGTTTCCGTCGACTTCGCTGACGGTATTGCCCACGTTCGTCTCAACCGACCCGAAAAACACAATGCGCTCAATATGGCGCTGTTCCGCGATCTGGAGGAGACCCTGGGGACTCTGGCGCAGCAGCCTGGCCTGCGGGTGGTCGTCCTTTCTGGTGAAGGGCCGTCCTTCTGCGCCGGCATCGATCTCCACAGCCTGGCGGCCCAGCCGGACCAGCTGCAGGAGATGCACCGGCTGCTGAGCGACACGGACCCCCACGGCTCAAACATCTATCAACGGGTTTGCATTGGCTGGCAGCGTCTACCGGTCCCGGTTATTGCCGCGATCACCGGCCACTGTTACGGCGGCGGCATGCAGATCGCGCTGGGCTGCGACGTCCGGATCGCCGCGCCGGAAGCCAAGTTTTCGATCATGGAAATTCGCTGGGGCATCATCCCGGACATGGGCGCCACCGTGACCACCCGGTCGCTGCTGCGCTATGACCAGCTGCTGGAGCTAACGCTGAGCGGTCGAGTGGTCGAGGCCCCCGAGGCCCTCACGCTGGGTTTGATCACCCGCACCGCACCCGACGCCCTCAGTGCTGCGCAGGAGATGGCCAGCGCGATTGCGAACAAGTCACCCGACGCGGTCCGAGCCGCCAAGTCTTTGTTTCTAAGCACGCGCGAGCTGGGTGAGGTCGAAGCGCTAGCGCTGGAGGCCAAGGTCCAGACGGGGCTGATGGGCCAACCCAACCAGATGGAGGCCGTGATGGCAGGGATGGCCAAACGCGAGCCCCGCTTCACCGACTGACCCCATGCACTTTCTCGTGATCGCCGCGCTGGTGCTGGGCCTGATCTACGGGCCCGGCCTCTGGGTTAAGCGGGTCATGCAGCGCTACAGCCGCCCGGCCGACCGCTACCCGGGGACCGGGGCGGAGCTCGCCCGGCACCTGCTGGATGGCCTGCACATGAAAAACGTGACGGTAGAGAGAACCGAGGCGGGGGATCACTACGACCCCCAGGACAAGGCGGTGCGCCTGACCGAATCGGTCCACGACGGGCGCAGCCTGACCGCCATCACCGTGGCCGCCCATGAGGTTGGCCACGCGCTGCAGGACCGAGATCGCTACCCTGCTCTGCTTTGGAGAACCCGGCTGGTGAAGATGGCCATTCCGCTGCAGAAAGCGGGTGCCGCGATCCTGGTGGCCGCACCGTTTGTGACCCTGCTGACCAAGGCCCCCGGCACCGGGCTGCTGATGATTGCTGGCGGCCTGCTGAGCCTGACAACCACCACCTTAATCCACCTGATCACGCTGCCGACCGAGCTCGACGCCAGCTTTCGGCGCGCCATGCCCCTGCTCGTCCACGGCGAGATCCTCAAGCCGGTGGATCGGCCCCATGCGCACCGGCTGTTGACCGCGGCCGCGTTGACCTACGTGTCCAGCTCACTGATCAGCCTGCTCAATATCGGCCGCTGGTGGGCGATCCTCCGACGTTAAGAGTGACGCAGCACCCACGCGTGGACCGCGCGGGCGGCCGCCACAACCACTCAGTTCTCGAACGAGTCGGCAAAAACCAGGTCGGTATCTACGCCGCCCACCTCAACGGCACCCACGTCACAGTCCGGATCGTTGCGGGCAAAGGTCCGCTGGTCCATGCCGGGACAGCTCGTGTTGTCCGCGCCACCGATGGCGGGACTCCCGGCCAGCGGTAGGTGGGTGAGCGTTGGCCCACCGTTGTCGGCCAGCGGCCCTAGCAGCGGGTCGACGTCGAGGCTGGAGTTGGTGGTGGTGCCGGTGACTGTGGCGCCTGCGGTGTCGCTGATAATCAGAAAGTCGCCGCTGGTCAGGGCGCCCTGAAAATCGTTGCCGGCGGCACCGACGTTGCCGCCGATAATGGTGTTGTCGGCATTGACGCTGCCCGACCCGTCGCTGTTGACGCCACCGCCTGGCCCGCTGGCATTGTTGTTGGCCACGGTGACAAAAGACAGGTTGACCGCCGCCGCATCGTTAAAAATGCCGCCCCCGTCACCGCCGGTGTTGCTCGAGACCGTGCTGTTCACCAGGGTCACGGTGCCCGCCTCCAGCGCCAGCCCGCCGCCGTTGGTGCTGCCGGTGTTGCCGGTGATCGCGCTCATGTCCACGGTGAGGCTGCCGCTGCCCGTAGACCCCGCGTCTACGAAAACGCCGCCGCCAAACGGGGCCTCGTTTCCATCGACGCCGGTGGTGGTGAGATTGAGGACCCCTCCGCCTGACAGCCACAGGCCGCCGCCTTCATTGGCGGCCGTGTTGCCACTGATGGTGCTCGAGCTGAAGGACGTGCTGCCGGGGCCCGTAATGTGCAGCATGCCCCCATTCACGCCGGCGCTGTTCTGGCTGGCGGTGACCTCGGTGAGGGACGCCACCCCTTCGTTTTCCACCGCACCACCAGCGCGAGCGGCGGAGTTGTCGGTGAACTGCACGTTGTTGACCTGCAGCGTGGCGCCGGCGGCATTTAGAATTCCGCCGCCGTTGCCGCTCCCCGAGTCCGCCGTATTGGCGCTGATGACGCTGTCGCGAATCGTCACGCTGCCGCCGGTGACGTTGGCGACGCCACCGCCGCCGTCGTCCGCCTCCGCGGGTCCTGCGGCGTCATTGCTGTCCAGCGTGACGTCGGTGAGCGTGACGGTGCCGCCGTTGTTGAACACACCGCCACCGCCCTGGATGTCAGCCGCCGCGTTGGCGGCGTTGGCCACGTTGTCCGCAATTTGGGTGGCCTCGACGCTCAGGCTGCCACCCGCGTCGTTCCACAGGCCACCCCCCTCCTGGTCAGCGGTGTTGTTGGTTACGGTGGAAGCGAGTATCGACAGCGTGCTGACGCTGCCGCCGACCGGGTCCGTCACGTGCACTGCTCCCCCGTTCCCCGGGCTGGCGCCGGTCACGTTGGCATCGAAAATCACGCCGTCGACCAGCACGTCCGAATTGCGGGCGTTAGCTGTGGTGATTTCCAGGCCGCCGCCGGCACGCACGGCGCTGTTGCCGGAAACGCTGCCGTCAGCCAGCGACAGGCTGCCGCCGTCATTGAGAATGCCACCGCCGGAACCGGCGACGCCGTCAGCGATATTGCTGTCGATCGTCGCGCTGGCGATCGTGACCTGTCCGCCATTGTTGAAGACGCCACCGCCACCCTGGTCCGGGCTGTCGCCGCCGGCCACATTGCCGGTGATGGTGCTGCCGCCGATGATCAGGGTACCCCCAACATCGTTCCAAACCCCGCCTCCTTCAGCAGCGGCGCTATTGTCGGTAAGTGCGCCGCCGACCAGGGTCAGGAGGCTGGCGGGCCCGCTCGCGATGTCCGTCACGTGAATCCCGCCGCCATTGCCGGGGCTGGCGCCGGTCGTGTTTTGATCGAAGGTGGTGTTCGCGACGGTCACGGTGGAAGCGCGAGCGTTGGCCGTCGTGATTTCCAGTCCGCCGCCGGCCCGCATCGCCGTGTTGGTTGAGATCGTCAGGCCCGTCAGATTCAACGTGCCGCCGTCGTTCAGCAGCCCACCGCCGGAGCCGGCAGCGCCATCCGCGACGTTGCTGCTGACAACCACGCCGGTCAGCGTAGCGGTTCCGCCGTTGTTGAAGAATCCGCCACCGCCCTGATCCGCACCGTCACCGCTGGCGGTGTTGCCGCTGAGCGTACTGGCGCTGACATTCATCACGCCGTTCGCGTCGTTCCATAGCGCGCCGCCTTCAGCAGCCGCCGTGTTGCTGGCGTAGGTTCCGCCGTCGACGGTCACCGTCGCCGCCATGCCCGTAACCGGCGCCGTGACGTGAATGGCGCCGCCGTTCCCGGGGGCGCCGCCCGTGGCGTTGCCGCGAAAGTCCGTTTGATCGACCGCGAGGCTGGCCTCTGCCTCTACGGCCCGAAGTTCGACACCACCACCGGCCCGCGCGGCACTGTTGCCGGAAATCCGGCCGCCCGTGATCTCAAATGAGCCGCCGACGCTCAAAACGCCACCGCCGCTCCCCGAGCCGACGCTCGCCGTGTTGTCGGTGATAATCGTGCCTCGAAGCGTCACCGACCCCGGATTGCTGCGGGCGTCGTTCAGCACGCCGCCGCCGCCGTCATCAGCTCCCAGAACGCCGTTGACCTCGTTGCCGCTGATCGTCGCGTCCGTCACGCTGACCCGTCCGCCGTTGTTGAAAACACCGCCGCCGCCCTGCACGTCCCCGACCGCGTTGGCGGCCGTCGCACGGTTGAGCGACACGTTTGTACCGGTGATTTGAAGCGTGCCACCCGCGTCATTCCAGACGCCGCCGCCTTCTTCATTAGCGATATTTTCGGTAATTGAGCCTGCATTGATCGTGAACGTGCTTGCATTGTCTCCGATCGGGTCAGACACATGTACGCCGCCACCGTTGCCAGGCGAAATTCCTGTCGTGTTGAGCGAAACGGTCACGCCATCGAGCAAGATCACCGAATCACGCAGATTTCGCGTGTTCGCTTCGATTCCACCGCCGGCACGAACGGCCGAGTTGTCGGACACAGTTCCACCGGTAACGGTCAGTCGGCCCCCATCGTTCAGAATACCGCCGCCGGAGCCCGCGCTGCCGTCCGCCGCGTTGCCGTCGATCGTCGCCGCGCTGATCGTGACCACCCCACCGTCGTTAAACACGCCGCCGCCACCCTGGTCCGAGCTGCTGCCGCTGGCCGTATTGCCTGTGATAACCGTGCCGCTGAGGTCGAGCGTGCCGCCGACCGCGTTCCACAGGCCGCCGCCTTCAGCGGATGCCGTGTTGCCGGTAAAGGAGCCGTCCGTCACGATGACCGTCACCTCAAAGGTGTCGCCGGCCGGATCGGTCACGTGGAGGCCGCCACCATTTCCGGGCGAGCCGCCGGTAGCGTTGTTCGCCACCACAACCCCGGCCAGGTTGGCACCCGCGTTGTCGATGGCCGCCGCTACCTCCAGGCCGCCGCCGGCTCTAACCGAGGTGTTTCCGGAGATCGAGCCCCCGGTCGCGCCAACGATCCCACCCACCGACAGGATCCCGCCGCCGGACCCTAAGGCGCCGTCAGCGATATTGGTGTCGATCGTGGCGGAGGTCAGTGTGACCGTGCCGCCGTTGTTGAAAATTCCGCCACCGCCCTGATCGGCACCCGCTCCGCTCGCGGTGTTGCCGGTGATGGCGCTGCCGTCGATGGTCAGCGTGCCGCCGGCGTCGTTCCACAGGCCCCCGCCCTCTTCGCTGGCGATGTTGCCGGAGAACGCACCGCCGGTGACGGTCATGTCGCTGGCGTTGGCGTCACCGGACGGATCAGTCACGTGTACCCCGCCGCCGTTGCCCGGTGCGGGTCCGGTTCGATTAGTGGAAAAAGTGACGTCCTGGAGCAGGGTGTCAGAATCGCGACCGTTGGTCGTGGTAGCCTCAAGGCCGCCGCCAGCCCGGCTGGCCGAGTTGCCGCTGATCGCGCCGCCGGCGACCATTAGCATCCCGCCGTCATTCAGGATGCCCCCACCGGAGCCAGCCGCACCGTCAGCGGTGTTGCCATCTACCGTGGTGTTGACGACAGTCAGGTTGCCGCCGTTATTGAACAGCCCCCCGCCACCCTGGTCGGCTGCGGCGCCGCTGGCGGTATTGCCGGTGATCGTTGCCCCGGTCACGCTCATGACGCCTGTAGCGTCGTTCCAAAGCCCGCCACCCTCGGCGCCGGCGATGTTGCCGGTAAAGCTACCGCCGCTGACGTCGACACTCGCTATGGCACCGGAGCTCGGCGCGGTGACGTGAATCGCACCGCCGTTACCCGGCGACAAGCCCGCGTCATTTTCGTCAAAGCTGACGCCGTCGATTGTGACGGTCGCCTGGGCCGTCGCGGCGCTGACTTCCAGCGCCCCGCCTGCACGACTCGCAAGATTACGGGCAAAGTCGCCGCCGGTGACGTCAAGCGAACCGCCGCTCATGTGGATGGCACCGCCGCTGCCGGCAACCCCGCTCGCCTGGTTATCGCTGAAGCTGGCGCCGTCAGCGATCGTGATCGTGCCGCCCAGGCCATAGATGGCGCCTCCACCCTCAGCCGCGCTCAGGCCGCTGGCGACGTTGTTGCTGAACACGCCACCGGAGATCTCCAGCGTGGCGGAACCGACGTAGATACCGCCGCCGCTGGAGTCAGCAGTAGAGGCGTCGATCGAAACGTTGGTGAGCATCACCTGCTCGCTGTCTGCAAGAAAAATGGCGCCGCCGTTGACTCCGACGCTGCCGCCGGTGCCACCCGCAGCGAGCTGCAGGTCGTTGATCATCACAATCTCGTCAGCGGCGGTATCGATATTGAAGATCCGAAACTGCCCGGCGCCGTTGATGGCAAGCCCCGGCACGTTAGATCCATCGATGATGACGTCGTCGCTGATCACCGGCAGCTCCGAGGCCAGCGTAATCACGCTGTTGGCCGGCAGATTGAAGACGATAATGTCGAGCGGATCGGCGCTGGCATTGGCCTGAGTGATCGCGGTCCGGAGGGTTGTGCTGACGCCAACCGGGTCGCCAGGGTCATCCACGGTAAAGGTTGCGGCGCCGGCAAGAGAAACGTAGCCGAAGGTGAGAAGGGGGAGGAGTGAAGCACGCAAGGCGGTCGCTTTCATAAAATACCCCGATGTTGAGTGGAATTATTACGTATAGCTTATTGGAGGTTAGCGGGTTGTTAAGAGAATTCCATCACTGTTCTCAGCGGCCAAAACCGTGCATTGTGGCAACCTGATCGTCCGACGGATGGATGTCTCTCGGTGAAACCCTTTTCCTGTGTATGCGGCAATCGGCTGCATTTCGAAAACACCCGGTGCCTGGCCTGCGGGCGTACGGTGGGCTACGACCCGGCCACGCGGGAGATGCGGCCGGCTGAGTCGCCCCTGCGCTATTGCAGCAACGGGCTGGAGCATGGCGTCTGTAACTGGCTGCTGCCCCAAGACTCCCCGAGCGATCGCTGCTGGGCGTGCAACCTCAACCAGGTCATTCCCAACCTCTCCGACCCGGATAATCTCCGGCTTTGGGGTCGGCTGGAGGCGGCGAAGAAACGGCTGCTCTACACGCTTGAGCAGCTCGAGCTACCGCTCATCACGGACGCGTCACAGCCCGGGGCGCTCGCCTTCCGTTTTATGGCGGACAGCCTCGACTATTCGGAGGGCGCGCTGGGCAGCCCTGTGTATACCGGCCATGATCGTGGCGTCATCACCATCAATCTCAAGGAGGCTGATGCCGGCGCCCGGGAGACGATGCGCGAGGCGATGAACGAGCCCTACCGGACCCTCCTCGGGCATTTTCGGCACGAGATTGGCCACTATTTCTGGGATCAGCTGATTCGTACCAGCAGCTGGCTGAATGAGTTTCGAGCGCTGTTCGGCGACGAGACGCTCGACTATGAGGCCGCCCTGCGAGACCACTACAGCAACCTCAGCGACTCAAGCTGGCGACAGGAGTACGTCAGCGCCTACGCCAGCGCTCATCCCTGGGAAGACTGGGCGGAAACCTGGGCCCACTATCTACATATGTTCGATGGCCTGGAGACCGCCCACGCCATGGGTTTTGAGGTGGCGCACCGACCCGTCGGTTCGCCGCTGCCGCCGCAGGCTGAAGCCTTCAGCGTGCAGCCCTGGAGCCCTCACTATCCCAACTTTGGTCAGATGGTCGACGACTGGCAGCAGCTGACGCTGGCGCTCAACGCGATGAACCGCAGCATGGGCCTTAGTGATACTTACCCCTTTACGCTCACCGAACCGGTGATCGAGAAACTCGATTTTGTGCACCGGGTGATCAACGACCTCTAGCGGGGCACGGATCCTCCCGGGCTCATGCGTCCGGCGCTTTTCCGCTGTCCTCCCAGTCGAAAGCGGGCAGCACGGAGAAACTTTGCTCCAGCGCCTCACCCCACTGATCGCAGAGCCGAACGAAGTGAGGGTCATCCCGGTCGAAGCTCAGCGTGCGGGTGAGCTGGAGGCGATCGCGTTCGTAATAGGCCACTTCGAACGGCGGGCCGACAGACACATTACTGCGCCGCGTCGAATCGATCGACACGAGCGCCAGGCGCGCCGCGTCATCCAGCGACAGGCCCTTGTGAACCAGGCGATCCAGGATCGGCTTGCCGTATTTGGTCTCTCCGATCTGCAGAAAGGGGGCGCTGCTCGAGGCCTGAATGTAGTTCCCTTCGGGGTAGATGAGATAGAGCCGCGGCGGCTGGCCCTGAATCTGCCCGCCAAGGATGAAGCTCGCCCGCGTGTTGACGCTGCTCTGATCGGGGCCGGTCAGACTCTGCGCCCGCCGGCTGATCTGGCCGATGTATTCCGCGGCGTCGAACATATAGTCGAGCTTGTGCAGATTCACTTTGGACCGGCTGTCCTCCAGGTCGCGCTGCAGCCGGTTGGAGACCGCCTGGGTGGTCGCCAGGTTGCCGGCGCTGAGCAGAACCAGGGTACGGTCCGGAGCATCGTCGAAAATCCGTAGCTTGCTGTAGGTATTGATATGGTCCACACCGGCATTGGTGCGAGAATCGGACGCGAGCAGAAGGCCCGAATCCACTTTCAGGGCAAGACAGTAGGTCATGGGGGTCAGCAGATGTTTGCTCGATAAATGCTGGCACGACGTTCACCGGTATGCAAGCATGCCCCGGTATGGCCATTGACTGGAAAGACTACCAATCACCCGATTGCTTCGATGAATTGATCCTGCCGAGCGGGCGGGCCAGAGCGGGCGCGGGCACGCTGTGTCGAACCTTTGCCGGGATGAATGCACACGAGCTTAAGGAACGAAAAGCCGCCGCTGAGCTTGCGATCCGTACCATGGGCATTACCTTCACCGTCTACAACGACGTCGAAGGCTCAATCGACCGCGAATGGCCATTCGACATCATTCCCCGAATCATCCAGGCCGCTGAGTGGGACGAGATTGAGCGGGGACTCAAGCAGCGGGTCAAGGCGCTCAACCAGTTCATCGACGACGTATACCACGACCAGCAGATCATGAACGATGGCGTAGTCGATCCGGCAGTCATCGCCAACAGCAAAGACTATCGACCCGAGTGCCGAGGCATCTCGCCGCCCCACGGCATCTGGTCTCACGTGTGCGGTAGCGACCTGGTCCGGGACGAAAATGGCGACGTATATGTGCTCGAGGACAATCTCCGGGTCCCGTCGGGCGTTGCCTACATGCTGGAAAACCGGCAGGTGATGAAGCGGGTCCTGCCGGAGCTGTTTGCTGAATACCTGATCCGACCGGTGGATGATTATCCGACGCAGCTTTACGAGACACTCTGTTCCCTGACGCCCGAGGCACAGCCAAACATTGCCGTGCTAACGCCGGGAATCTACAACTCCGCCTACTTCGAGCATGCCTATCTTGCGCAGGAGATGGGCGCGCTGCTGGTCGAGGGCAGCGATCTGACCGTAGGCCGCGATCGAAAGGTTTACGCACGCACCATCAGCGGACTGACTCGGATCCACGTCATCTACCGGCGGATTGACGATCTGTTTCTCGACCCCAAGGTGTTTCGGGCCGACTCGATGCTGGGCGTTCCCGGACTGATGAGCGCCTGGCAGGCTGGCCACGTGGCGCTGGCTAACGCACCCGGCTGCGGCGTCGCTGATGACAAGCTCGTCTATACCTACGTACCGGACATGATCCGCTATTACCTGAACGAGGAACCCATCCTGGCCAACGTGCCGTCCTATCGCTGTAACGTTAGAGACGAACGGGACTACGTGGTGAATAACCTGGACAAGCTCGTGGTCAAGCCCGTCAGCGAGTCCGGCGGCTACGGAATGCTCATTGGACCGAAAGCCAAGGTCAAGGAACGCCAGGAATTTGCCGACAAGATTCGGCGGAACCCGCGTAATTTTATCGCGCAACCCATGCTGTCGCTGTCCACCGCCCCGGCGGTAATCGGCGCCAAGGCTGAACCGAGGCATCTGGATCTGCGGCCGTTTATCCTCAGCGGCGCCGACACGGCGGTGACCGCCGGTGGCCTCACCCGCGTGGCCATGGTCAAAGGTTCCATCGTGGTCAACTCCTCGCAAGGCGGCGGGAGCAAAGACACCTGGATTGTCGGCGGAACGACCGAGGGAGACGAGGCGTGAGCTTGTCCCCGATGCTGTCGCGCGTTGCCGATCGGGTCTACTGGCTCGCGCGCTACCTTGAGCGGGTGGAAAACACGGCGCGGCTGATCAACGTGACGACGGACCTGATGCTCGACCTGCCCACAACGGGGCATGACGGCTGGTCGACGCTAATCGATATTACCGGCAGCAGCCCACACTTCGATCGCGCCGACGCATCCAACCAGGAACAGGCGGTGTGTCGATTCCTGTTGAGCGAACGGGACAACCCGGGATCGCTCATCAGCTCGCTGGCCGGAGCTCGGGAAAACGCGCGGACAATCCGCGAGATTATGCCGACGGAGACCTGGGAGCTGATCAATGCCGCGCATCTTTACGCGCGGGACAATCTCACGGGCCAACTGTCGCGATCCGCGCGAGCCGCTCACCTTCGACGGTTAATCGGGTTGGGTCAGCAGCTCAGTGGGCTGCTGGAGAACAGTCTCAGTCGCGGTGATGCCTACGAGTTTCGTCGGCTGGGCAGCAACCTGGAGCGGGCCGACATGACCACTCGAATCATCGACGTTCGCGCCGCCAGCGAGGTACAGGCCGATTCGCCGGCATCGCGTCAGGGGTACTGGCGCGGCATCCTGCGCTCGCTGTCAGCCGACTCCGCCTATCGTCGACGGATGCAGGCCACCATCTCCCGGGATTCGGTACTCGACTTCCTGCTGCACGACGCCAGCTACCCTCGGTCGCTCGAATTCTGTGTCGCGCAGATGGGTCTCGCGCTGAAGCAGCTGCCCCGCAATCGGCGTGCGTTAGCTTACTGTCGAGAGCTCAGCAAACACTTCTCGCGCGACGTCGAGCGCCTCGCAAGAGACTCGGCGCTCAGCCAGTATCTGGACCGCTGTCAGGTTTACCTCGGTCAGCTGCATGAGCTGATCGCTCTGACCTATTTCAGCCTCGACGGCCACCGGCGCAGCCGTCAGCAGCAGTAGGTTTACTACCAGCCGCCGCCCCCACCGCCGCCGCCGCCGCCGCCGGAAAACCCGCCGCCGCCGGAGCCACCGCTAGAGCTCGATCCAGGCGGAACGGACGATGACGAGATGGCGCTGCCCAGCGCGCTGCCTAGCGAGTTGACGCTGCTCGTGATACCGCTTGACGACAGGTCACCCTGGCTGGAATACCAGCCCCGATGCTTGAGCTGACCGGCTTCCTGAAGCCGTGCCAGTTCACTTTCGAAGCGATCGACCCACGTACTGGCGCAGTCGAGCGCCACGGCATACGGCAGCTGCTTCTCAAACTCTTCGAAGGTGGGTAGCGGCTCCTTCTGCCGCTCGAGGTCGGGCCGTTCGGCCACGCCCAGATATAGCCGCAGGCCTTCGATATGGTCGAGGAGTTTGCGTCCATGCATGGTCGGTGCTTCCATCCAACGAAAAAAGAGCACGTTGGTGATCACCAGCATGGCGATGACAATTGCCATATAGGCACCGGCATAGCGACTGAAAACGAACATCAGCAGTGCCGCCAGAATCGATAGAACCACGCCCCGCCCCAACACACTACCGTTCAGGCTGAAGTAGCGTTGGCCATAGTCGCTGACCAGCGAGCGTTTGTGGTTCTTCAGAGCGCTTCGGATCTTGCTATGGTTTTTGTTTTCGAACTTCAGGCGGGTCTTGCGGTGACCCAGCAGCCGGTCCAACAGCACCTGCTCTCCGGGCGCGAGCGGAAATTTCCCGCCCTGCTCCGGCGTTCGCTGGACGGAAAACATCCGATTGAGCCACCCGTCACTGCGGCGAATGTTGAGTTCGCCTTTAACCGCCAGATTGACCAGCGCGGCGCTGAAACAACCCGAATCATATTTTCGTCGCCAAATGTAGCGCAGCGCCGCCGGCGAATAGCCGTCCGGCGCCGTATACCGCGGAATAATGATGCCGGCCTTCGGATCTTTTCCCACCCGTTGCCAGGAGAAAAGATAGAACCCCAGCACCGCCAGCCAACCGCCGCCGCCAGCCAGCATGCCCGCGTTGTTTTCCAGCAGCCGGGCGGCTTTGGCCGCGCCGCTGGGCTCGATGAGGATCCCCTTGGGGAAACCGACACCGATGGTCAGGCCCTGCCGCGGACCCAGCTCGCGCGTGGTTTCAAACAACACTTCGCCGCTGGGCAATCGCTGAGCCGTTGCGTCACTGCGGGTGCTGCCGAATGGCCCGGTGTAGGCCGCCAGGCGCAAAGCTTCATCGGCTACCGACGCCGGGAGTCGGACCCGGGCGCTCGCAGCGGCAATTGAGAAGTCCCAGCCATTGCCGGTAACGTTCCAATACAGTTCATCAAAGTCTTCATAGAACCCCGCCTGGTGGTTGGTCCGATAGCGGATCTCATAGCTGTAGACGCCCGGCTCAAGCCACACGTCCTCACGGCCCAGGTACACGCGCACGCCGTTGCTGAGATTTTCGGTTCGGAAATTCTCGGCCTGACCGTCACGGCGGGCAGACAGCACATCGAAGTCGACGATCACCTCATTGCCCCAGCGATCCCGATAGCGCGTGGGAAAGTCGCGGAAGATGCCGCGGCGTATCGCATTCCCCTGAGCCCGCACGCGGATTGTCTCCGTGACCTCCATTGACCCGTCAGCGGCGAGCGCAATCACCGAGTCAAAGCGGAGAATCTTTTCCTGTGCCAGCGCGACATGAGTGGTCAGCAGCAGGCCCAGCATCAGCATCGATCCAGCAAGGGCCCGAAGGAACCCGCGGTGGCTCATGACAGACCCACCGTTGCAGCGGTTCTCGCATCAGCGTCAGCCTGGAAGTAGTCGGCCAGCTTGAAGCCGAACGACCCGGCGACCAGCTGATCCGGAAAGCGCTGCACCCGGTTGTTATATTCCCGGGTGGCGCCGTTATAGAAGCGCCTCGCGTATTGAAGCTTGTCTTCGATGTCGACGAGATCTTCGTTCAGCTCGAGGAAGCTGTCACCGGCCTTCAGGTCAGGGTAATCCTCAACCAGGAGCACCAGCCGCGAGATGGCGTCACCGAGCGCCTCCTCGCGCTCTCCCTTGTCGGCCACCTCCCCGGCACGCACCGCCAGGTCGCGGCTTTCCACCACCGCCTCCAGCGTCTCACGCTCGTGGCTTGCGGCGGCCTTGACCACCTTGACCAGCCGCGGAACCAGGTCGTGACGCCGCTGCAGCTGCACGTCGATATCCGCCCAGGCTGAAGCACACAGGTTGCGCGCATGCACCAGACCATTGAACAGCCACACGCTGGCGGCCAGGGCCAGCAGCAGCAGCGCCGCGAATAGCCAGCTCAACGCCGGTTACCGCGCACCGCCGGAAAACAGACCCAGCGGCGTCTGGCCCGCGGTGCTGGCAAATGGCTCGAGCGTCTCGCGCACAAACTCAGCGTAGTCGGCTTCCGCGGCACCAACGGCCGTCGCCGCCCGCTCCATATGGATCCGAGCCGTCGATGAGGGCTCACCGAGCGTCGAGCCAACATAAAACTGCGCGATACCCAGGACGCTGGTCAGCTTATCGTCGTCGAAGACAATGCCGCGGGTTTTTGCCGGCACCCGGACGCGCTTTTCCCAATCGTTCAGGGCTTCGAGCACCGAGTCTGCGGTCTCGAGCAGCGACTCATGCACATCCTCTTCTGCCCGTTGCGCGCGCTTGATTCGCGCCTGAATGACTTTGACATCATCGCGGGCGTGGACCACCTTCTCGGTCAACGTCACCAGCCGCTCTCTTAGCTCCTGAAGGCTGAGCTGCGCGGCGTAGTTGGCCTCGCGGCCGGCCAAGGAATAGTCGGCATGCGCGTCCGCCAGCACTTCGACGCTCGCGCGCTGCTCGATACCGTCGAAGGTCAGCACCACATCGTAGGTACCCGGCGGCACCTGCGGGCCGCGCGGCAAGCCGTCCTCCAGCTTGGCCGGCTCCGGGCCGGGCAGCGGACGGACCCCGTCAGCCCGCAGATCCCAGGTGATGCGGTTGATACCCTGGTGGACCTTAAAGCGACGGGTTCGCAGCAGTTTGCCGTCATCAGCGAAGACCCTTAGCTCCACCTTGGTTGGCTTGTCATCACCTTCTCCGGTGTCCGAATCACCCTCCTCGTCACCCGACGCTTCCGCCTTCGCCCGGCTCTCGGCATTGAGGCGCTCGCGCTCGGCATCCTGGTCCGGATGCGGCAGGTCGTCGCCAGCAACGACAAACGTCAGCAGAGCACCATAGGGCTCGTTGGGTGCTCGAAACTCCCCTGACCCGGTGAAACGACCGCCAGGCGTCTGGGCCCGCACGTACTGCTGGCCTGGGCCCGCGCTGAGCAGCGCAAAGCGTTGTGCCATCGTTCCATCGTCAAGCCCACGCAGCGCGCTATAGTCATCGATCACATAAACGCTGCGTCCGTGGGTACCCAGCACGAGGTCGTTTTCCCGGGCCTGGATGGCCATGTCCATCACTGAAACCGTGGGCACCCCCGCGCTGAAGCGATGCCAGTTTGCGCCGCCGGTGCTGCTGAAGTAGAGCCCAAACTCGGTGCCGAGAAACAGCAGCTCCGGGTCTATCGGATCCTGCTTGATCGACAGCGCGTAGCCTTCCAGGTTGTCGTCGCGGCTCAGCAGCCGCCAGCGAGCGCCATAGTTTTCGGCGCGGGCCACATAGGTTTTCATATCGGACCGGCGATGGTCGTCAAAAACCACAAAAGCCACCGCGGCATCATGCGGACTCGGTTCGATCATCGGCACCCAGGCCCCGGCCGGTACGCCGCGGACGTTGGTATCCACCCGGGTCCAGCTGGCCCCACCGTCGCGGGTCACGTGCACCCGTCCGTCGTCCGTGCCGACCCAGAGCACGCCCTCGGTCACGGGGCTCGGGGCAATGGCCACTATCGTGGTGAAGTTTTCCGCCGCGGTGACGTCGGGCGTCAGACCGCCGGACTCGCGATACGTCTGAAACGCCGGATTGTTGGTGGTCAGGTCCGGGCTGATCACCTCCCAGCTCGCGCCAAAGTCGACGCTTTTGTGCACAAACTGACTGCCGTAGTAGACGACGTCCGGATTGAACGGATCAATCGCGAGGGCCGCGTTCCAGTTGAAGCGGAGTTCGGTATCCGGCGTCGGTGGAGCGGGACGGATTAGCTGCTGCTCGCCGGAATCCAGACTCCAGCGATAGAGGGTACCGCCCTGAGACATGGAAAAGCCTCGCCGCGAATTGCGCGGGTCCGGCTGGGTGTCGAAGCCGTCACCGAAGCCGACCTCCTGCCAATGGAGATTGCGGATGCCCGCGTTTTCGCGGACCTCGGCCGGTCCCCGCCACGACCCGTTGTCCTGCAGCCCGCCGTAGACGTTGTACGGATCGTCGTTGTCCACCGCGATGTGATAGAACTGAGCCAGCGCCAGGTTTTCGACAAATCGCCAGGTTTCTCCCCGATCGCGGGTGACCGCGATACCTCCGTCATTGCCGAGGAGAATGTTCTCGGGGTTCGACGGATTGATCCAGAACGCGTGGTTGTCGATATGGACAAAGTTGCCCGGGCGACAGCAGTCCACCGCCTCGTTGTAGGTGAAACTTTTGCCGCCATCGACCGACACCCGTAGCCGGCTCTCAACGTTGTAAACCCGGTCCGGGTTCTGCGGGTCGGCGAACAGCTCGGTGTAGTAGAACGGCCGGATGGCCACGTTGTAATCGTCATTAACGGTTTTAAAAGTTCGTCCACCGTCGTCCGATCGCATCAACGCACTCTTCTTTGCTTCGACCAACACGTAGACGCGGCTGCTGTCCGCCGGCGATGGCGCTACCACCATCCTTCCCAGCTCACCTTTCGGCAGCCCATCCGCCGCGGTGCGCTGCTGCCAGCTGTCGCCACCATCGTGCGAAACATAGAGGCCGGAGCCCGGCCCGCCGGACTTAAACTGATAAGGCCAGCGTCGAAATTCCCACATCGCCGCGTAGAGTTTGTGTGGATTGGCCGGATCGAGCTTGACGTCGGTGGCACCGGTGCGCTCGTCGACGTAAAGGATCTTGTCCCAGGTTTTGCCCCCATCGATGGTGCGATAGACCCCGCGCGACTCGTTGGGGCCCCAGAGCGTTCCGAGGGCGGCGACGTAGGCCACATCAGGATTATCCGGATGCAGCGCGATACGGTCGATGCGCTCGGAGTCCTCAAGACCCATCTGTACCCAGGTCTCACCGCCGTCGACCGATTTGAAAATCCCGGCGCCGATCGAGGTTGAATTCCGAACGTTGCTCTCGCCGGTGCCCACCCAGATGATGTTCGGATTTTTTTGGTTAATCGCCAGCGCGCCGATCGACGTCACGGGCTGGTCGTCGAAAACCGGACGCCAGTTCAGGCCGCCATTTTCGGAGATCCACACTCCGCCGGTTCCCGCTCCGGCGACAATAAAGTTCGGATCGCTTGCCAGCGCATCGAGTGCCGAAATCCTGCCGGACATCGCAGCCGGACCGATGTTGCGCGCTTCCAGACCCGCCAGCAGCCGCGTGTCGAGCGCCAGCGTAGGCGCGCTGGCGAGCACCGCCGTTGCCAGCAGCCATAAGCGGGCCCCACGACCCTGACACACACGCAGAACTGCGCCGCAAACCGTCGCATTGAGGAAGGCTAGGACCATGGAAAAGACCTTTCGCGAAATGGAAAAAAGGTTGGGCAGCGTCCGGGGTTTTCCCGCGGATGTCAATCGCCACTCCCCGCTAAAACGGGGCGATACGGGCGATAGTCACCATTGCAAACGATGTTAAAACAAAGCCAATTAGCCGGCGCAGTCACAATATCGGGTGGCGTCGCCCATAAAATGACGCCCCATTGGGATGGAGGAGATGGGTTTGAACCAACCCCGAATTGACAGCGCGGTTGTCATGACTTGCGTCGTGGTGGTTGGCCTCGGCGTCTGGGGTCGCTTCTCGGCGTCCGCGGGTCAGCCTGTGACGAGCGTCGACTGGCCCGACGTGGTTGGCGGCGGCTTCCTGCTGGCGCTCGCAGCCTGTTCCCTGATCGCCCTGCTTCGATTGCGCGCCAGTCAGACGACCTACTGGCTGATCTTCAGCGGCGTGACGCTGCTGTGCGCAGGATTGCTGGAGGACGTGCTCGACGAGTTTCGCGATGGCGCCATGGTCTTGGGATCATGGCCGGAGAACGTTGCGCTTATGATCGGCGCGGTGCTCACCGGCCTTGGGCTACTCCGCTGGAGCCGGCAGGCCCGCGCGAACAGCAGCGAATATCAGGAGCAGGCCCTCACCGACCCGCTCACCGGGCTGGGCAACCGACGCAGCATGGAGCAGGCCTTGGGTAACGCGCTGTCGATGTCGCTGGCCTCCAATTCGGCGCTATCGCTGCTGACCCTCGACCTTGACCACTTCAAGAAGGTCAACGACATCCACGGGCACGACTGCGGCGACGCAGTGCTGAAGACCTTTGCCGGCGTCATGCGGCAGGCGTGTCGTTCCTCCGATCTGATCTTCCGCTCGGGCGGAGAAGAGTTTTTGATTGTGCTGCTGGGCGCTGACCTGAATCATGCGCGCGAGCGAGGTGAGAACATCCGCCGACGCCTGTCGGATCTCTACTTTTCCGGTGCGGGCGATCAGAAGTTTTCCGTCACGACCAGTATCGGTCTCACGTGGCTCGGAGCGCTGGACGACGTCGCCAGCCTTCGGCGCCGCGCTGATCAGGCGCTTTATCTCGCCAAGCGCAGCGGGCGAGACCGGATCGAGTTGATAGGTCCCGACGAGGCCCACCGGCTCCCTATGGCCACCGCCAGCAGCGTGAGCTAACGTATCCTTTCAATCGTTTTGCCCGCCTCGGGCAGGCTACGGAGAAGGAAACGCCGCCATCAAGCAATCCCATACCCTGCCTTTCTGGCTTCTTTTGATTGTTGCCGTCTTTGCCGTCTGGGACGCCAGGCGCGGCGCTGATCCGCTCGACCTTGACCTCAAGACGCTGCAGGCCGACGTGGCGTCGATCGCCGCTGAACCTCACCCGCTTGGCTCCGAGCCCGCCCGTCGGGTTCGTTCACTGCTTGAGCAGCAGCTCAGAGACCTGGGCTTTGAGGTTTCCGTGCAGCGGACGCGAGTCGACTACCTGCACCCCAGCCGCACCTCCGCCAGTCCGCGAGTGGCGTGGGTAGAAAACGTGGTGGCCGAACTTCCCAGCACCACCCCCGACGAGGAGTCCGGCACCTTTCTGCTGATGAGTCACTACGATTCGGTCTGGCAGGGCCCCGGCGCGGGTGACGCGGCATCCGGCGTGGCCGCCCAGCTGGCCGGCGCCCGCGAGGCGGCGTCACAGCCCAATCGGCGAAATCGCTTACTGGTAGTCATCACCGACGGCGAGGAGATGGGTCTGTTCGGCGCCCAGGGTTTTTTCCGCCAGCACCCGCTCGCTGCGGAAGTCGACCTCGTTGTCAACTTCGAGGCGCGCGGCAACGCCGGGCCGCCGCAGATGTTTCAGACCAGTAGCGGGAACAGCGGCCTGATCGAGATGCTGGGCGACGTGCTGGGATCCCCGCTGGCTAACTCCATCAGCTTTGAGGTCTACAAGCGGATGCCCAACGATACGGATATGACGATCTCCCTCGGTGAGGGGATTCCGGGCATCAACTTCGCCTTTATCGACGGTTATCCCAATTACCACGCGGCCACAGACAACTCCACCAATCTCTCTCCTCGTTCGCTGGCCCAGCAGGCCGGCAACGCAGTGGCGTTGACCCGCCACTTGATCAACGCCGATCTCGCGCTGGCGCGCACCGACAACGACAAAACCTACTTTAATTTGTCCAGCTGGGTGTTCGTCCAATACTCACTGCTCACGGTTTGGCTGCTGGCGGGCCTGGCGACGGCAGCGGTACTCGTCGGCCTGAGGCTGGTCCTGGCTCGCCGCCTGCTCAGCGGCCGGTCGCTAGCGGTAGCGCTGGCGGCGCTGCTGGCCGTGCTCATGAATGTCAGCAATCTGTTCGAGAGCCTCAGCGATCTGTGGTTCGCCGGCGGCTGGCGCGATGCCGACTTCTGGCGCAATTTTCACCTCTACGAGCTGAATTTTCTGGGCGCCGCCCTGCTCACCATCGGCGGCACGCTGTGGCTGGGGCGCCGACTTAGCTATTCGGTCCCCTGGGTTTGGGTTGGAGCGTTTCTGGCCGTCCAGCTTGGCATCGGGTTCTTCGCGGACCGGTTGGTGCCGGTGGCGATCACCGTGCTGGCGACGCTGGCGCTGCTCTACCCGGCCCGTCGAGGCTTACCCACGCTTGCCTGGCTGGCACTGTCCGCAATGCTGTGGACCGTGCTGGGCATCGTTGCGCTCCTGACCTTGCCCCATGCGAGCTATCCGGCTGCCCTGCTCGCTCTGCCCGGCGGACTGCTGCTGATGTCGGCACGATCCGCGGAGGGCGGTGACCGGCTCAACGCCTGGCTGGCATTGGCGTGGATTCCGGCGCTGCTGCTGATGCCCGCCATGGTCCACGCGGTGTACCTTGGCCTCGGCATCTTTTTGCCGCAGCTGCCGCTGGCCCTCCTGGTGCTGCTGCTGGCCGCCACCCTCCTGCCTATCGCGCCCGCCCGAAGCCCGCTGTCCAGCGCGCTGCTTGCCGCTGGTGTGGCCGTTCTGGTCACCGCACAATTTCAGTTCCGCTTTTCCGCCACGCAGCCACGGCCAAGCGAGCTGTTTGCGCTCACCGACGTGGCTACCGGGACGAGCTGGTGGGGCAGCCGGGATCCCGATCCGCCCGACTTCGTCGGCGCGCCGATGGCCAAGGCGGAGCAGCTGCCCCTGGCTGAACTGGTGCCCAACAGCCGCGGGAGCTGGTGGCGAGGGGCGGAGATCAGCGGCATCGATGCGTTCGGTCCGGCGTTCACCCAAACGACAGAAGCTGGCGCTGGAGCTGCGCTAACGCTGACGGCGAGCGAGACCGCGGCGCGAGCCGCCCTCTACTTCGATCCACCGGAGGCGCTGGCAGTACTGCATGTTGATGGGCGCGCGGTGAGCGGCACCAAGCCAACCAACCTGAGGCTCTACGGCGTACCTGCCGGCGCCACCATCGACATCGAGCGACAACCTGGGAGTGAACTCACCGTACACTGGCAGATGGCCAAGCCCGGCCTGCCTAACGTGGCTCCTCCCCGACCAAGCGACAACATGCCGACCCCAGGAACCTGGTCCGACACGCGAATATGGTCGGGTAAAGCGACGTTTTAGCGCTTGAAAACCTCGACAGCTGCGGGAAAAATAGCCCGATGCATATAATCATTGGTTTGCTCGGGAGTCTGGTCACGCTCGCCTGGTTGCTTTACCGGCTCGCCGATATGGGTGTTGATCTTGGGGGACTGAACCCCTGGCTCTGGCGTCGACGGCGCGATTGGAAAAAGCGCTATGAAGCCAACCCCATCTACGCCGTCGAGAAGCCGATGGACGCCACGGCGCTGGTCATGGCGGCCGTTGCGAAAGCTGACGGGGAGATCAGCGCTGAGGAGAAGCAAAAGCTGCTGGATCTCTTCCAGACAGACTTCCATTTGGCGCCGAAAGACGCCGCTGCGCTGCTGCGATCGAGCACTTTTCTGCTGGGCAGCGGCGAGGAGGTCATCGCCAACCTCCAGCAGGTGCTGGAGCCGAGCCTGCCCGCCTTTTCCCCCGAACAGGCGGGCTCAGCCTTCGAGATGATTAACGAAATCTACGAGCTCGCACCGGCTCCGGGCAGCGATCGCGAGGCGCTTCGCGATCAGGCCAGATCCATCCTGCTGCCGCCCCCGACGGACAGCGGAACCTGGGGTTAGCGGTGGTTTAGGCGGGGCGGACACTAACCCGCTCCCATCACCTCAAGCAGCGCGTCCACCAGATAGTCCGCGCGTTCAGGCGTGGCGTTTTCCCCCATCAGGCCAATCCGCCAGGCTTTGCCGGCAAACTTGCCGAGGCCGCCGCCCAGCTCGATGTTGCGCTTGCTGAGCAGCGTGCCGCGAACGCCGGCATCGTCGGCGTCCGACGGAATTTTCACCAGCGTCAGCGGCGGCAGGCGGTGCTCTGCGGCCACGAGCGGCTCCAGGCCGGCAGCCTCCAGCCGCTCGTACAGATGAACGGCCGCGCTGAGGTGCCGCGCCCACCGCTTCTCCAGCGTCTCTGCTTCGACCAAACGCAGCGCCTCTGCGATGGCAAACAGGGAGTTGACCGGCGCCGTGTGGTGATAGGCCCGGGTTTTTTCGCCGGTCTCGTAGTAGCTCATGAGCAGGCTAATATCGCAGAACCAGCTTTGCACCGGGTGGGTGCGGCGACGGATTCGCTCGACCGCGGCGGCGCTGAAGGTGATGGGTGAGAGGCCGGGCAC
Source organism: Pseudomonadota bacterium (assembly GCA_039033415.1). NCBI lineage: Bacteria > Pseudomonadati > Pseudomonadota > Pseudomonadota bacterium. The sequence continues at coordinate 100,857 of JBCCCR010000006.1, forward strand.
GCACGATAGACACTTCTGGCTGCCGGAGTAGGCGACGTCGATGCCCCAGCCGTCGACCCTTAGCTCGACGCCCGACAGCGAGGTGACACAATCCGCCACCGTCAGGCAGCCATGCTGGCGGGCAAGCGCAGCGATGGTGCGCGCGTCGGAGCGAACCCCGGTGCTGGTTTCGGCATGCACAAACGCCACCACCCCCGCTTCGGGGTGGTTTTTGAGCGCCTGCTCGAGCTGGTCCGGATCAACCGGCGTTCCCCATTCGTTTTCCACCGTGACCACGGTTGCACCGGCCCGGGTGGCAATCTCTTTCATCCGTCCGCCGAACACACCGTTGATGCAGATGATGATCGTGTCTCCGGGCTCAAGCAGGTTCACCAGGCTGGTTTCCATGCCGATAGAACCCGGCGCAGACAGAACAAACGTCAGAGGATTGTCGGTCTGGTAGGCATGGCGCAGCCGCTGACTAACCCGATCCATCAGCTCGAGAAACTCAGGATCCAGATGCCCGATGGTCGGGGCTGAGAGCGCGCTGAGGATGCTCGCGGGGACGTTGGTGGGACCGGGGCCAAATAGTTCGCGACGGGTGGCACTCATAATGATTCCTGCAGACTCCTTGTTTACGCCAGCGCCGCACTGTAGCCCAGCGCTACCCGCTCCGCTAGAGCCGCGCGGACGGGTCAGCCTGCGGCCAGGAGCTGGAGACCGCCGTCATAAAGGAGTCGCACTCCGACCAGCACCAGCAACCCGTAGCAGATGTGATAGAACCAGCGTTCCGACAGCAGCCGCTGAAGCCTGATGCCCAGCCAGAGGCCAAGCAGGCCGGCCGGCACCAGCGCCCCGGCGGCAGCGACGTTGCCCGGCGCCAGCTGGCCCAGCAAACCGTACGGGATCAGCTTGGTGGCGTTGATCAACGCAAACAAAATCACCGTGGTCGCGACAAACTGCTGTCGAGGCAGCCCCTTGGGCAGCAGGTACATGGTGACAGGCGGCGAGCCGGCGTGGGCCAGCGTGCTGGTATACCCACTCGCAAGGCCCGCAGCGACGCCCACCACCGAGCCCCCGCTGCGCCCGGCTAGATCCAGCGGTCGCCATTGGCGGTAGTAATGATAAGCCGAGAAGGCCAGCGCAACGGCACCGACAAGCAGGCGAATCGCGTCCGCGCTAACCAGCCCGAAGGTTAAGCCGCCGGCAGCGATGCCCAGCACGGCGCCGCCGCCGAGCAGCCGGAAGCTCGGCCAGTCCCAATGTCCCCAGAAGGCGCGGATGCCTGCCGCGTCCAGCACCAACAGCATGGGCAGCAGAATGCCGGCCGCCTGCACCGGGGACATCACGAGCGACATCAGCGGGACCGCAACGATGCCGAGCCCACCGCCAAAGCCGCCTTTGGAGATACCAAAGAGCAGCGCCGCGGGAATGCTCACCACCCAGAAAGCGGGATCGTTCAGTGTGATTGGATTTGTCATAGCGGGCAGCGGTGCGACCATAGCACGGCCCAGGCGCCCTTGGCGGTGCTGCCTCAGCAGCCCGTCGACAAGCGACGGCTGGCTTAAGAACACTTTGCGCTGTCGCCCCACCGGAGTACGATTCACCTTTCTCACCGGAAAGCCTCGATCCCTATGTGGCTGCGATTGGCTCTGGTCGCCACCCTGGCGACACCCGTACTGCATACCGTGGTGCTGCTCAATAGCCGCCTCGACGCGGTTCGTGATCCAATCAGCGCACTGAGCTCACAGCCCTGGGGCACGCTGCACACGCTTGGGCTGCTGCTGTTTGGCCTGGCCCATCTGGCGCTTACGCTGGCGCTGGGCGGGCAGGACCGCGGCCGCCTTTGGCCATACGGGCGGGCCTTGCTGGCGATCAGTGGCGTAGCGCTTTTTGCGGTTGCCTATTACTTCGCCAGCGCCACGGCGGACGTACTCGCAGGGCCGGACGCCAACGATCCTTTGTGGATCGTCGCGAGCCTGATTGGCCTCGCTATGGGTGCACTCCAGCCGGGTCTTGCCCGCCGGTCCAGGGAACTTGGCCTGTTCACGGTCGCGTGCCTTGGCATCTGGCTCTGGCTGGTACTGCTCGCCTACTTTGTGACGCCCGGATGGCTCGGACTGTATGAGCGAATGGTTGGCGCGGTCTATGTCGCCTGGATCGCAGGGGTCGCCGCTGGACTCATAATACTCAGGCGCAGCGAAGCGCAGCAGGCCTGATCAGGCAGTAAAGATGATGCGCGCCGAAAGCTCCGTTGCCACCGCGCCGTGCCCCTGGTGTGGCGCCCAGGTGCCCGATATCGAAGGACCGATCCACCGCTATATGATCTCGTCCCCCGGCTGCTGGGCCACCTTTGGCACGGTGCTGGAACGTGAGTACGCCAACCCAACCTACGCGAGGCTGCATCGGCTGACCGTCGACGCCTACGCCGTCCAGCATCCCGGCGAGAGCGCCACCGAACCTTTGCCGGCGGCGATTCGATCCGTGTGCCTCCACCTGATCAGCCTGCATGCGGTCCTGGAACGGCGCGTGGAACCCGCTGTCGCTACCGCGCTGCTGTCCAAAGCCAGCCAGCACCGCGACTGGTTTCACTGGCTTGAACCGCCGGCTTCGGTCGGCGAGGTGACGGTCGCTGACGTGGCGCTGGCATCCTCCGCTGAGGCGCACGAGGAAGCGGTTACCCGCTGGGCCGGGTCAGCCTGGACCGCCTGGCAAAATCACCACGCCACCGTTGCAACCTGGGTCAGCAAACTGCTTTAGGTGCGAAATTTCTGCTCCAGCCAGAGCAAGCCAGCGCTAAGAACGAACGTCAACCACAACACTCCGAGCGGTATCCAGGGCGCTCGGCCGGCGCCCGGATTCCCAGCTGCGCCCCGCAGCGCCACGGCCAGTTTGGTTTGTTCCTGCAGCAGCTGGGCTCGATACGCCGACCAGTTGTCATCCGAGAAAGCAAACTGGCGAAGCCCGTCGAGATCGTTCCAACCGGCGTTCTGTAGCGCTCCAGCCCGACAGCGGCTGGCGTCACAGCGAGCCACTCGCTCCCCGACACGCATCACGGGCAGCGGCGACGTTATCCACTCCTCGGCCGGCAGCGGCCGAGCGGCCGTGGACACCACCTCTCGCCAGAGCGACGCGTAGGCCGTTTCCTGACCTCGCGTGTTCAGCGAGTAGCTGTTTCGCAAAAGGGATACCACCACCGAGCCCGCGCCGAGTGATCGCGACAGCACCAGGGGCGATGCGTCGGTCGCGGAAACGATCGCCCGCCCACCAGCTCCGGTGACCGCCACCCGCTCCAGCTCTGCCGCGCCCCCCTCGAACGACAGGCGCGTTGCACCGCCGTCGGCAGCCTCGAGGGCAAACGTATCCAGCAGCGGACTGGTAGCTAGGCTCAGCAGCCGATCGTCACCCAGCACCAGCAGACCCATGCCGCCGACCACCGCTCGCGCCAGCCGGGCGCCCTCGACGGCCCCGAGCCCCGCAAGCCAGGCACTGTCAACCACCATCAGATCCAGCGCGTCGGGTTCGCGCTGCCAGGCGTCGAGCGCCGGCGATTCCCCGCTGGTTAGCGTTCTGCGGACGCGCGCGCCAACCTGGGCCTCGAGCCTCAGACCCGGCGTCGAGCGCGCCAGCCATCGCTGCAAATCTCGCGCCTCGAAGCTCAGATTCTCCAGCGCCAGCAGCACCCGAGGACCGGCGGGCTCTTCGATCAGCACCGGCAGAGGTTCACGCAGCACCGTGCCCCCGGTGCTGTCGCGAAGCGCCAGGTGCAGCACCATCGACCCGCTTGTCGGCGGCAACATCGACAGGCTGAAGCGCCCGTCTCTACCGATGGACGTCCGCTGGATCTCAACGTCTCCGGGCGCCAGCAGCACCGCTTCCCTCGCTTGCAGGAGCCGGTGCGCGCGGGCGGAGACCGTCAGCGGCTGACCGAGGATCAGACGCTGCGGCCAGTCGACATCCAGCAGACCTGCCGGCAGCGTCGCCGGGTTGAAAGACAGGCTGGCGTCGGTTCCGCGCCACTGTTCCAGCGGCAGCCCGTGGCCTCGCACCTCGATAAGGTCCGCCCGGGGCACTTCCTTCAGCAGCGGATAAAGGTCGAGGCCGGAGAGCCTGACCACCCCGGTACCCTCAACCGCTGAACTTCCGGGCGTCAGAAGCACGACCGGCCGCGCGACGTTGTCGACGCGCTGGGGCTGGACCAGCAGGAGCCAAAGGCTTACTGCACCAAGCCACTGGACAACCAATACCAGCCAACGTCGAGCGCTATTGAGGGGCTGCCGGATAAGCTGCCAGCTGAGCGCCGCCGCAGGCACCGCCAGCAGCAGCGCGCTGATAGTGGCCCAGGCCGGCGCCACCAGCAGACTCATCGGGTGTCGGAGCCGGCCGCCGCAGCGGCGTCTGGCTCGACGGCGAGCGGCGCAAAATACGACTCGGCGAAACGACCCTGCGGACCACTGCGGCGCACATTGGCCGGGGGATCTACCGAGCCGAGGGTCCGCCAAACGACAGCCTGGAGCTGTCGAAGACAGTCGGCACAAGGCCCAACCCCAAGCGTTGCTGCCGCGAGTCGCACCGTAGTTCGATCCGCGTCGTCGATCGCCTGCGTTTGCAGCCAGGCCAACTCATCCGGTGAGGGCTGGGCCGCGGCCAGAGCCGTGAGCAGCTCACTGAGGCGTAGCCGACTACGAGTCAACTTGTCATCCTCGCGCCATGCCGAGCGTGAATCGGCGCTTTCGTCCGGATCGCCGGTCAGTCGTTTACCCTCGTCCAGCGCTGGCGGTTCAAAGCCGGCGCGCCGCACGTAGATTCGGTTGGCCTGCTGGACCTGCTTCAGCAGCGTCAGCGCCTGGTACTGGTAGGGCAATGCCTGAACCGGGCGTGACAAGTGGAGATTTAGCTCCGACTGCCACATCTCCGCCAGCGCCGCTTTGAGCGTTTCGCGCGTCTTTTCGTCGAACAGCGTGGCCTGCTCAGCTGAATCATGGGCGTGCACAAAATCCGCCATGAAGCCCGGCAGCCCGCCGATGGTTGTGCCCCCGTCGGCGGCACCTGTTGCCGTCGGATCACCGCCATGATTGTGACCTGGTCCACCATGCGGGCCCTGGGCATGCGCCAGATGCTCAGCAAAACTCTCGCCGGCGTGGCTGTCATCGAGCTCGAGGTCAGCTGCTGACGGCAGGCCGATCTCGCTCTCGTACTCTTCGCCGAGATACTGTCCGTAGCGGATGCGCAGCGTTTTCTGATCGCGCGCCAGCGAGCGCGAGCGACCGATTCCCTCACCGACGCTGATCCGGCTGCGGTCGGCCACGAGCTTCTCGGTGTCGATGATGATCTGACGCTGGCTACGGAAATACTCGGGCAAGATATCAACCGCCAGCCCCTGGAGCGCCAGGGTGCGACGACCGCGTTGTGCCAGCCATCGCAGCATCAGCACGGGCGTCTGCGCCGAATTGGCTTCGGGTTCGCGGTTATCGGTGACCCGCGCGCGGAAGTAGAGCTCATCACCGGGTTCCATGCCCAGCGCCTCCAGGTCCCAGGCGCGCTGGAAGCGGACCGCCGCGCGCATGCCCGTCGGGACCGGCACGGCCGCTTCGTCGTCAAAAGCGAGCTCAATATCGCGAAACTTCACGCCCTCCCCGTCACCCTTGGCGACCGTCGCCAGGATCACCACGTCACCCAGGCCAAAGTCGTCACTGACTTCGACGACAAAAGTGGGTTGGTCGCCGACCGGATCGCGAACCTCTTGCGGGCTGAACTCCGGGATCTGGACACTAACGGAGGGCGGCTGATCCCGCTGAACCTGGATGAGTGCCGGCTCCGTGCTGAACTCCTGGCCGGCGGCTTGCCAGCTAACGGTATAGACGCGAGTGCTGCTGATCCGCTGGTCCACCGCAAAGCGACCGGGACCAAGGGCGGTGGCCCGGACGTCCGGCGCGTCGTCAAACGACAGCCAAGCCAGATCGACAACGCCTGCAAACGCCAGCTCCCACCGTAGGCGCGAGCCCTCAACCACCGTCGCTGCCGCAGTGGACAGCCGTTGTGCTTCCTGTCCGGTATAGGCCGGCGGGCTGACCTCAAGTGCCAAACCTGTGAGGTGTGCACCGCCGAGTCCATCCCGCGGCGTGCTCAGCATGCCGAGCTTTGGCGCCAGCAGGACGGCCAGGGCCAGCGCCAGCAGCTTCAGCAGGCTGCGGCGCGCGCCTCGCGGCAGCTGGCCAGGAATCTGCTGCCGCTCCAGCGCCAGGACAACACGCCTGGCCTGCCGTGCCGCTAGCGGATTTGCCGTCGCCTGGTCTCCGACGAGCAGCTGCGCGCTGTCTTCCAGCACGGGCCAGCGGCGGTTGAGGTGGCGGGCCAGGGTCTTCCCCTGCAGCCGGTGCCACCAGTGCTCGGTCCAGGCCGCCAGGGATGCACCCAGCAACAGCAGGACGCTAAGTCGAGCCCAGCCAGGCCAGGCGCTGCTGACGGCGGCCCCCGCCGCCAGCATGACCGCACCGCTCCCGAAAGCGATCAGCAGCAAGCGGCGCTGCATACGCTGCTGGAGTTTGAGAAGGGCCGGATCGAGCTTCACGTCACCGCAGCCGGGGTGTTCTGAGTCGTCGCTTCGCCGCCGCCCTTCGGCGTCGCGCTGATCGATGTCGGTGAGGCCCGCAGCGCCAGCGCGCGTTCTAGCAGCCAGCTCACCAGCACCAACGCTGCCAGCCAAGAGCTGGGTGCGGGATTCTCAGCCAGCTCAAGCGGCTGCGGGAGCTGGCGCGCGAGGACCAGCCACTCGTTGAGCAGATCGACAAAAGCCGCGCTGCTGACCAGGGCGTTGGTGTCGGGATGGAACCGGCCGGCAAAGGTGAGCCCCGGCACCTGACCCGCGTTGCTGAGCACCAGCAGCGGCTCGCCGCCATCATCGCGCAGCACCGGCTCACCCGCCGGGAGGTTAGCGGCGCGCTGCACCGTAAAACGCTGCTCACCCACCGTCAGCTCCGACCGGTCGCCAGTGTCACCGGCGTCAGTCAGAAAGAAGCGATGCGCCACGTCCACCTCGCTCGGGTCAACGCCGAGCAACACCAGCGCGTCTACCACCACCGAGTCAGGTCCGCTGTCAGCGGCGTTCGTCAGCTCCCGCCAGCGAACCAGGTCAGCGCTCGCCAGCGCGGTGAGCGCAGCGCGGACGTAACGGGCATCTTCCGAACGTTCGGAGCCCACCAGCAGCCCCACCTCAAGCGGCGGGAGTGCGCCGTCAGCGACGGTGTGCAGCGTGACGCCGGGCGGCAACGGCTCAGCAAGCCAGCTGCGATCCAGAGAATCGGCCACCGTCACAACCTGGGTTCGCTCAGGCCAGGTGTCCGCCAGCGAACGGAGCATCTGATCGACCGGGCCTTCGTAGACCGCGGGCTGGTCAAGGTCGGGGAAGCCCGTCGCGAGCTGGCGCGGCGCCTCGGCGCCGGCGGCCGCCAGCTCACGGGCTTTGGCGCGGGCGGCTTCCGGATATCGCTGGAGAGCCAGCGGCGAGACCAACACCGGACCCGCGGTGGCGGCCGGCACCGCCGGGCGCCAGCTGGGGCCCGCCAGCCATAGGACCAGCAGCGTGAGCAGCAGCCAGCGCAGCGCTAGCAGCCAGGGTTGCCTGAGCGAGATGCTCCGCACCCGTCGGGCTCGGCTGGGTGCCGTGAAACGCAGCGCCGGAAAGGTCATCGGCTGGCCGCTCGACGCATTGAGCAGGTGAATCACCAGCGGCACCACCAGGGCCGTCAGCCCCCAAAGCCAGCCAGGGTTTTGCCAGCTGATCATGGCTGATCCGTCAGGTAACGCCGGAGTCGACCGTCCAGCGGTTCATCGACGTTGAATCGCTCAAAGTTGACGCCCCGACCCAGCAGCGTGCGCCGCAGCTCGTCGAAATAAGACTGCCGCGACGCTCGATACGCCGCGCGTGTTTGCGCTGGATCGGTGAATCGCTCAACGCCGGACTCCGGATCTCGCAGGCGGACAACCCCCCGGTAGGGAAGCGTCCGCTCCGCCTCGGTCTCCAGGCACACCGCCCGCACGTCGCGCCCGCCGTTCGCCAGCCGGCCGAGCAGGTCGCTGAGCTCGCCGTGATGCTGGTAAAAATCGGACAGCACAATTATCAGCGCACCTTCCGAGGCGTCGCTGAAGCCCTGCGGCAGCCGGAGCTCAGTGGGGTTACCGTCGATCGACGACACGTCGCCCAAGCTCCCAGCGCAGCGTAGATCGCGCATCGCGCCCAGCACCCGATACCACTGCAGTCGACCAGCGCTGGCCGGCACGCGAAGACGACAGTCGGACGCCAGCGTGATCAGGCCAAGCTCGTCCCCCTGCTGCTGAGCGAGGTAGCCCAGTGCGGCGGCCAGTCGACAGGCGTAAGCAAACTTATTCAGGGCGCCGCCAGGTGAAGCAAAGTCCATGCTGGCGGAGGTGTCCAGCAGGAGCCAGAGACGCTGGTCGGTCTCCAGCTCCGACTCGCGTACGCTCAAACGTTCGGATCGGGCATACAGCCGCCAGTCAACGCTCCGGCTGGAGTCGCCCGGCTGCCAGGCGCGGTATTGGGCAAACTCAAAGCCCGGTCCGTGACGCTGCCCCAGGTGACGGCCGAACAGATAGCCGGTTGCCAGCATACGCCCCGCCAGCTCCAGGTCGTCGATGGCCGCGAGCGTGGCGGGATTGATGACCTCCTCACGACGGGCGGCTGCGCTGCTCATGGGAAGAGCCGGGGCGGCTTCAGTCCAGCGGGCTGGCCGGCCGGGGCTCACCTCGAACCACGGCGTCAACCAGATCGTCGGCAGTAACGCCATCAGCCTGCGCATGGAAGTTCGGCAGCAGCCGGTGGCGTAGTACCGGGCCCGCGTTGGCCCGCAGATCCGCTTCGGTGACCGCAAAGCGACCGTCCAGGAGCGCGGTGGCTTTGGCCGTCAGCACCAGCGCCTGCCCCGCCCGCGGGCCAGCGCCCCAGCGTAGATACTGATCCACCTCGGCGATCTTGCTCTGGCCAGGGCGCGTCGCGCGCACCAGCCTGGCTGCATAGTCGACCAGCGTCTCGCTGATCACCACGTCGCGGGCCAGCGACTGTAGTGTCAGGACCTGCTCGGCATTGAGCAGCGCCTGAGGTTTGCCTTCCCGATTGCCGGTGGTGGCATTGAGAATGGCCAGCTCTTCTTCGTGGCTCGGATAGGCCACGTTCAGCAGGAGCAGGAACCGGTCCAGCTGCGCCTCCGGTAGCGGGTAGGTCCCGGCCTGCTCCAGCGGGTTTTGGGTTGCCAATACAAAAAACGGTGCGGGCAGCAGGCGGGTTTCTCCAGCGTAGCTCACGGAACGCTCGGACATCGCCTCGAGCAATGCCGCCTGCGTCTTGGGGGGCGTACGGTTGATTTCGTCCGCCAGCAACACCTGGGTGAAAACCGGTCCTGGCTGGTACTCAAAGCTCGCGCTGCCGTCCTCGCCGCGGCGCAAAATCTCCGTGCCGATGAGGTCGGCTGGCATCAGATCGGGCGTAAACTGAATCCGGGTAAAGCTCAGATCCAGACAGCGCGCCAGCGTCTGAACCATCAGCGTCTTGGCGAGTCCAGGAACCCCTTCCAGCAGGCAGTGGCCACCTGCCAGGAGCGCAACCTGCAGCTGCCGAACCACCTCCTGCTGACCCACGATAACTTTCGCCATCTCGTGGCCGACACCGGCCAGCGAATTAAGCAGGTCATCAACCTGATCGTGTTGGGGGCTGTGGGTCGTTTTCATGAGGAAATGGCGTAGACGACGATGTTGACCCCGAAGCGGGTATTGTCGCGGGCCATAAAGCGCTTGTTGCGCAAATCGTAGTCCCACTCACAACCGTAATCCTTGTTGCTGTAAAGCACGCCAACGCGGCCGTCGATGATGATGGCCTTGAGGTAGTCGTGCACCAGGTCATCACCCCAGCCGTTTAGCTCGAGCGAGGTCGTCGGCGGTCCGTCGAACTGAAAAAAGCAGGTGTAGATATCGTGGTCGTTGGGGATCTTGACGAGCGCATCGTCACCAAAAATGTCCGCCATCTGACGCTCGAAGCTGACGGCAAACAGGCCGTCGATATCGTGGTTACAGTCGTCGGCAAAAACAAAGCCGCCGCCGCGAACGTAGGTTTCAAAGTTTCGCTTTTCTTCGGGCGTAAACTGCACGAGTCGGTGGCCGGCCATGTAGCAGAACGGCGCGCTGAGCATCGACGGGTCGGCCAGCGGAATCACATACTCGTTGGGGTCAACGCGAAGGTTCGTGTACTCGATCAGGCTATTCAGAAGGTTTGACGGCATCCGCTCGTCCACATCCCAATTGCCCGATTCGTACATCAGCCGGGTGAATCGAAAGTCGTAGGCTCGCTCAGCGAGAGCGGGAACGGCGGTTGCTGCCGCCATTCCCGATAGCACCTGACAAAACTGCCGGCGCCTAGTATCCACTTAGTGTCCTGTCCCGCTAAGTTGTTGCATTTCAGAGCCCCCTTGGGGCCAAGAACAAGGCGCATCGCGCCGCCAATGGCCGTAGCCCTTGGCAAGCGATGCAACGCGGTTATTGGCGCCAAGGGGGCTCCCTTTGGGCGCGCACCACAAGGCCTGGGGCGGCGTTGCGAACCTTGGCCAGGGAACCACCCTGGCCGGCGGCTCACGCCTTGCCCCAGGGCCTTGTGGACACGCGCTGAAACGCAACGAATTAGCGGGACAGGACACTAAACGGCGTCAGACAACGAGGTGAACGTGAAGTCGCGCACCACCATCGGCGGCACCATGTTGCCGTTGATCCGTACCGGCTTGCCGAGCTTCTCGATGTTGTTGAGCATGATCACCGGGCTTTCGTTGAAGCGCAGGTTTTTGACCGGATACTGGATTTCGCCGTTTTCGACAAAAAAAGTTCCGTCGCGGGTCAGGCCCGTGTAGAGCTGCGTTTGTGGATCCACCGAGCGAATGTACCAGGTCCGCGTAACCAAAATTCCGCGGCGCACGCCCTTGATCAGATCAGCCGTGCTCTCGCTGCCGCCGACCATAATCCAACCGTTGGGATTGGCGATCGCCTCGTATTCCTTTTGCTCAGCCCAGTAGCGCGAGCACGGCAGCTGCTGCACCACCCCATCTTTGATCCAGGTGCGTTTGGTATGCGCCTGACCGTCACCCGACCAGGGTGAATACGGGTTGTCGGCGTTTTGCGGATCTGAGTAAACCGTCACACGCTCATCGAATAGCTTCTCGCCGATTTTGGTTTCTCCCCCTTCCTTGGACAGGAAACTGCGGCCTTCGTCAGCGAGGCGGCGGCTCATGGAGCCCGCCATGTTGTTGATCAGCCTGACGCTGGCGGCGGGCTCGAGGATCACGGTGTACTTGCCGGGCTCGATCGCCTTGGCTTCGCGGGAGCGCACGGCCTTATCCATCGCCACCTTGGACGCGTCAGCCGTGTTCAGCAGGCGTACGTCGTTGAAGTCACGGGACGCCCAGCCTGAGCCGGTACCGTCAGCGGTACGGATGGTGGTGGAGAAATCGATACCGGTCGACGGATAAAAGGCAAACAGCCCTTTGCTGTTAGCCATCGCCGAAAAGCTGGCGTAGTCGTTGATGAAACCGGCCGCGGTCAGCTCGGCTTTGCGGCTCGGGATGATCGAGTCCGCGGCGGCCTGCGCGCGATATTCCGCCGTGATCTTGGCCGTTGCGTCGACAAAGCCATTGCCTTCGAGGTAGTCCTGCTGGCCGAGCCGCGGCATGTACTCCTCGCTCTCCGGGGACAAACGCGCTAGTTCCTCGGAGGTCCGCACGGCCCGCTCGAGCGACTTGTCGTCAAACTGGTTGATGGTGGCGACCCCCGATTTCTTGCCGAACGCCGACTGCACCACCATCGTCACGTCTTCAGTGACGCCCGAGGTGGTGACCGTGTTGAGGGCGTAGCGCACGTTGCCCGTGACGGCCCCCGAGAGATTCACTTCGCACTCCTCAGCCTTAGAGAAGCCCAGAACCTTGTCCATCAGGCCTTTGGCCTGCTTGCTGTCCATAATGGTCATGATGCGTCTCCCGATTTAGATCTTGCGCGATGAGTTGATGACGTTGATGTCGTTAAAGCGGGTGGTGGCACTGCCGTGCGACACCGCGCTCACCTGGCTGGGTTCCCCTTTGCCGTCGAAGAACGAACCGCCAAGCCGGTAGTCGCGTTCATCGCAGATCGCCACGCACGAGTTCCAGAACTCGTTGGTCGTGGACTGGTAGGTCACATCTTCGAGCATGCCCGCAATTTCACCGTCTTTGATTTCGTAGAACAGCTGACCGCCGAACTGAAAGTTGTAGCGCTGCTGGTCGATTGAGAACGACCCCGAGCCGACAATATAAATGCCTTTTTCGACGTCTTTGATCATCTCTTCGGGCGTCAACGGCTCTTTGCCCGGCTCCAGCGACACGTTGGGCATGCGCTGGAACTGCACCGTTGACCAGTTATCCGCATAGCAGCAGCCGTGCGACTGATTCTGGTCGATCATGTGCACCTGATCGCGGATCGCCTGGTAGTTGACCAGCGTACCGTCTCGCACCAGGTCCCATTCGCCGGTCGGCACGCCTTCGTCGTCGTAGGCGACGTGGCCGAGCGACCCCACCTGGGTCTTGTCTGCGACCAGATTCACGACTTCAGAGCCATACTTGAAGTCGCCGGCACGCCACTTGTCGATGGTGGCAAAGCTGGTGCCAGCGTAGTTGGCCTCGTAGCCGAGCACGCGGTCGAGCTCCAGCGGATGGCCCACCGATTCATGAATGGTGAGCCACATGTGGCTGGGTTCCAGCACGAGATCGTACTTGCCGGGTTCAACCGACTTGGCCTTGTGCTTCTCACGCGCCTGCTCGGCAGCGAGCCGCGCGTCTTCGACCATGTCGTAGGACTTGTCGTACAGAGTGGTCACGCTCTTGATCTTGTCTTCCTCGCGGCCTTCGAGGTATTCCCAGCCGCGTCCTACCGGGGAGCTCAGCCCCTGCCGGGACTTGAACTTCCCGGTGGACTTATCGATCGCGGTAGCAAAGAAGGGCGCCCAAAGCCGATGAACGTCCTGGTCGATGTAAGACCCGTCGGTCGAGGCGAAGTACTTTTGCTCGTTGACCAGAAAAAGAATCGAGTTGATGAAATCGGCGCCCGCGCCCAAAGCCGCGGCGTTCACGGACAGCAGCATGTCCACCTTTTCGGCAATCGGCACTTCCATGGCGTTCTTTTTGATCGGCGTTTTCCAGCTCACCTCGCCGACACCCTTGACCGGCGCCAGCACCACCGGCTTGTCCTGAAATTTCGAGTTGGCCTTGGCCGTTGCCACCGCCTTGGCGGCCGCCCGGTTGACGCTATCGGGGTCTAGCCCGGACGTGGCGGCGAAGCCCCAGGTGCCGTTGCTGATCACCCGAACGCCGACGCCCAGCGACTCGGTGTTGACGATGTTCTGGACCTTGTTTTCACGGGTCACAACAAACTGGTTGAGGTATCGACCGACGCGCACGTCAGCGTAGCTCGCTCCCGCGGTCGTCGCCGTGTTGAGCGCCGCCTCCGCGAGCGATTTTTTCACCTCGAGTTCCAGCGGCAGCACCAGCTGTTCCGCCGCAATCACGTTGCCGGTGATCGGCAGCGCCAGGGTGCCCATACCGACACCGGTGACCTTCAAAAAATCTCGTCTTTCCATTGGGAATGCCCCTCAAATCTGTTTGTGCGGCCCGCTAGTGTGGTGCGGAACGCCTATGGATCGGGATATTGCCGGTCGCGTCCGGCGGCGGTCAGTGTCGAAAGTCCCGACACCGAGTGCCGGGCCCACCCGTATCGTTATATTTTTCGGGCGGAATTAATCACCTTGATATCGTTAAAGCGGGTGGTTGAGCAGCCGTGGGAAACCGCGCTCACCTGGCTTGGCTCCCCCTTTCCGTCAAAGAACGTACCGCCGAGGCGGTAGTCGCTAGCGTCGCAGCTCGCGACACAAGCATTCCAAAACTCAGTGCTCGTTGACTGATAGGTAACATCTTCCAGCATGCCCGTGATTTTCCCGTCAACAATCTCGTAAAAGAGCTGGCCGCCAAACTGCATGTTATAGCGCTGCTGATCGATCGAGTACGAACCGCGACCGACAATATAGATGCCTTTCTCGACCTCTTTGATCATGTCGTCCGGCGTCAACGGCGCTTTGCCCGGTTCCAGTGACACGTTGGGCATCCGTTGAAACTGCACGCTCGACCAGCTGTCCGCGTAGCTACAGCCGTGCGACTGGTCCTGATCGAGCATGTGAACCTGATCCCGGGTCGCCTGATAGTTCACCAGAATGCCGTCCCGGACCAGATCCCACTCGCGAGCTGCGACACCCTCATCATCAAACGCAACCCGACCCAGCGAATTCACCTGCTGCTTGTCGGCGACGAGATTGACCTGGTCCGAGCCATAGCGAAAATCACCCTGGCGCCATTTGTCGAGGGTGGCAAAGCTGGTGCCCGCGTAGTTGGCTTCGTAGCCAAGCACCCGGTCGAGCTCCAGCGGATGTCCCACCGACTCGTGAATGGTCAGCATCAGGTGCGTGGGATCGAGTACCAGGTCATAGCTACCCGGCTCCACGGACTTGGCCGTGAGCTTCTCCTTGGCCTGCCGGCCCGCCTGCCGGGCATCCTCGATCAGGTCGTAGGCACAGCGGTACCGTGGCGTGACGCCGTCGATGCGCTCGGCCGGATCGGGCTCCAGGTACTCAAAGCCCATGCCCATCGGAACGCCGATGGCCTGGCGCGATCGAAAGCGGCCGGTGCTCTTTTCCACCGCCGTGGCCGTAAACGGCGCCCAGATGCGATGGATGTCCTGGTCAGCATAGGTGCCGTCAGTAGACGCAAAATACTTCTGCTCGTTCACCTGGAACAGGCTGGAGCTGATGAAGCTGGCGCCGGCACCCAGCGCCGCCGCGTTGGCCTCCAGCAGGAGTTCCGCCTTGTCTTTGATGGGAATCTCAAAGGCGTTCCGCTTGATCGGTGTCCCCCAGGTCACCTCGCCCGCCCCCTTGACCGGCGCTAGCTGCACCGGCCGCGACTGTACCTTCGAGTTCGCCACCGCCAGCGCTACCGCCTGACGGGCAGCAGCAGCCACCGAGTCGGCGTCCAGCTTGGAGGTTGCCGCAAAACCCCAGGTGCCTTTGGCGATGACCCGGACGCCGATACCGCTCGACTCAGTGTTGACGATGTTTTGAATCCGCGACTCGCGGGTAAAAAGGTACTGGTTCAGGTATCGGCCGATTCGCGCATCTGCGTAGCTGGCCCCAGCGGCCTTGGCCGACTCCAGCGCCACGTCGGCCAGCGTTCGCTTGGTCTCAAGGGCCAGCGGCAGGCTGGCCGCTTCCTCCGCCGTGGTGCTCAAGGGCACGCTCATGCTGGTTAGACCCAGGCCGGTGACTTTCAGGAAAGATCTTCGTTGCATCGGCGGGCTCCAGCGTGACAGGCCGCGCATGCTAGCAAATTTCCTGGCAAGTCGTTCCAGGGGCTAACAAATCGGGACAATTTTTTGGACAATACGCGCCTTAACTCACGCCTATCGAGCACAAGCCCCATGCCGTTAAACCTGATGCGCGAATTCATCAAGCTGGAATCGGCCAGCGGGATCATCCTGATCGGTTCAGCCCTCGCCGCGCTAGTGGTGGCAAACAGCCCACTGTCGAGCACCTATGACCTGCTGCTCAGCACCAAACTGGCGATCAGCATCGGCACCTTTGCCATCGACAAACCGCTGCTACTGTGGGTCAACGACGGCCTGATGGCCATGTTCTTTCTGCTTGTCGGCCTGGAGGTCAAGCGCGAAATCCTCGTGGGACAGCTTTCCAGTCCGGCGCAGGTGGCGCTGCCGCTGGCGGGCGCTGTCGGGGGGCTGGCGGTGCCAGCAGGGATCTACGCCTGGATCAACTGGGACAATGCTGAC
Source organism: Pseudomonadota bacterium (assembly GCA_039033415.1). Lineage (NCBI taxonomy): Bacteria > Pseudomonadati > Pseudomonadota > Pseudomonadota bacterium. The sequence goes on from JBCCCR010000006.1 coordinate 116,745, forward strand.
GCACTGGCCGGCTGGGCTATCCCAGCGGCAACCGACATCGCTTTTGCCCTGGGGATTCTCGCGCTGCTAGGCAATCGGGTGCCCAACGCCCTCAAGCTGATGCTGCTCGCGATCGCCATCTTTGACGATCTCGGAGCCATCATCATCATCGCGATGTTCTACTCCAACAACATCTCGGTTATGGCACTCGGGCTGGCGGCGATCGGACTGGTCATCCTCGCCGTAATGAACTTCCGCAACGTCTCCGGCATCACTTCTTACCTGTTCGTCGGGCTGCTGGTCTGGGTCTGCGTCCTCAAATCGGGCGTCCACGCCACGTTGGCCGGCGTCGCGGTGGCAATGTTTATTCCCATGAAGCTCCCGGATACCGACCATTCACCGCTCGAGACGCTGGAGCACGACCTGCACCCGCTGATCGCCTACGCCGTGGTGCCCATCTTCGCGTTTTTTAATGCGGGGGTGTCACTGGGCGGCCTTTCGCTGGATGCCCTCGGGCACCCCATCACGCTGGGCATTATGCTCGGCCTGATTATCGGCAAACAGCTTGGCGTGATGTCGCTGATCGGTCTCCTGGTCGCCACCGGGATCGCCAAGCTCCCCGAAGGACTGCGGTGGCCGCAGATCTACGGCATGTCGATTCTGTGCGGCGTCGGCTTTACCATGAGCCTGTTTATTGCCTCGCTGGCGTTTCAGGAAACCGGTGCCGAAAACTTTGTCTATGACCGGCTGGGGATCCTGATGGGATCCGGCCTGGCCGCGGTCCTTGGCTATGTCGTGCTGCGCATCGTCAGCAAGCCCGGTAGCGAACCGGGTTGATCCGGGCCTACTACCTGCTGACGCCCTTGTTCATGCTGCTGGACTGGGTACTGGACCTGAATCTCCGCGTCGCTGGCCTGGCCGACCCAGGCCATCGGATTCTGTATTACTGTTTTCTCGTGGGCTGCACCGTGCTGCTGTGGAAGGTGCCTCAAACCAGCCAGCTGGTGGCGCTGGCCGAGTCCAGCGTCAATTTTTTTCTCTTGATCGCGGGCGTGATGCTGCCGATTCTGGGTCACGCCTACTTGCTGGACGACCCCAGCTACGGGTTTTCCGGCTGGCCTCAGCTGATCAATTTCCTTGTGACCGGCACTATTTTGACCCTCGTGATCCGCCAAACGGCGCGGAAGGCGCCGGATCGCTAAGCCTCGCCCCTGAAACCAATCGCTGCTTCGAGTGGTCTATCATGAGTAGACATCGGAACTTGAGGCATCGCCGTGGCAAAAACCTTCGCTAGATTCATCCCCCTGCTGCTCCTGGGCCTGGTGGCCAACGGGCCGGTTCAGGCGCTGATGAGCATCGAAGAAGAGGCCGAGCTAGGCGCGGAGCTGCACCTGCGGATGATGGCTCAGGTCACCACCTACCCCGACCCTCAGCTCCAGGAATATGTGGACGAGATCGGGCAGGAAATTGCCCGAAACAGCGACATGCCGGACATCCAGTACACCTTTACGGTGCTGGACGACGAGCTGGTGAATGCGTTTGCGCTGCCGGGAGGCTACATCTACATCACCCGCGGCATGCTGGCCCACCTCAACAGTGAAGCAGAACTCGCGGCAGTACTGGGCCATGAAATCGGCCACGTTACTGCGCGCCACAGTCTGAAGCGGCAAAGCAAACAGAAAATGTGGGGGGCGCTGGCGGCGCTGTCCGCAATTGCCACACGCAGCAACATCGGCGGCGAGGCCGCCAATATTGTCGGCGACGTCATGGTGACCGGCTACGGCCGTGACCAGGAGCTGGAGGCCGATGCGCTCGGCGCCAAGTTTATGGCCAAAACGGGCTACTCAACCGAGGCGATCAGCGACACCGTGGCGCTCCTGAAAACACGGGAACAGTTTGAATTCGAGCGCGCGCGGATCGAAAAGCGTGATCCTCGAGTCCCTCACGGCACCAACCGAACCCACCCGGACAACGACGAGCGGTTTCGCGAAGCGCTGATTGCCGCGCAGAAGTTTCGGCCGGCAGAGATCCGGGCGGACGAGCAGCAGCGTTTTCTGGACATGATCGACGGCATGGCGTTTGGCCCTAGCAGGACGCCAGGGACGGTTCGCCGCAACTACTTCTACAACGGCAAGTACGCGATCAAGATGAAGTTTCCCGAGGATTGGCGCGTCGGCGGTAAGTCTTCCCAGATCCAGGCCCTGTCGGAGACCAACGACGCCGCGCTGCAGGTTGACGTGGTCGTGCCGGGTCGCAAGATGACCGCGTCTGACGTGATCAAAAAGAAGTATCGCGTCGAGAAGCTCGTCGACGGCAAAGACATCACGATCGCGGGCATGCGGGCCCATATCGCAACCATTTCCCGGTATTCCGGTGGGCCGTTCGGCAACCGGCCAGCTCGGGTTGCGGCGATCCTGGACAACCGCTTCCGGCGCGCCTACGTGTTTATCGGGACCGGCAAGCGAGACCTCAGCCGTATCGCCTCCGACGCTGAGTTCATTTCGACCATTTTCAGCTTCGATCGAATGGATCCAACCGACATCTCGCTGGCGGAAGCACCGAAGCTGAAAATTGTGCGCGTCGAGCAGGGAACCACCTACAACCTACTTGCTCGTGAATCGGCAATTTCCACCTATCCCGAGCAGAATTTACGCCTGATCAACGGCGCCTATCCGCGCGGCGAACCGCAGCCCGGCGAGCTGATCAAAACCGTCGACTGATTTCAGCCAGCTTTCGGGCTAGGCGGCCCGACCGGGGAAGGTCACCCTTGGCGGCACGTCCGGATGCAGCTCGTTGAGCGGGATCGAGAGGCCGTTGTCGCTCACCACCCGAGCATGTTTACGGGCCAGGCGACGCGGCTCGCTGACGCCGCAGCTGTGCGCGATGATCGTCACTTCCTTGACCATGTTTTTGGCATAGTTCGCCACGCGCCGAGATTTTTCTTTCGGCACCAGACCCCGCTGCAGCGTCTTGTCGTGGGTTGTTATTCCGGTCGGACAGGTGTTTTTGTTGCACTGCAGCGCCTGGATACAGCCGAGCGCAAACATGAAGCCCCGCGCGCTGGTCACCACGTCAGCGCCCGCGCACAGTGCCCAGGCCACCTCCGCTGGCGTCACCCGTTTGCCGGAGGCAATCACCCGGACCCGCCGGGTCAGGCTGTACTCGTTGAGCTTGTCAACGAGCATCGGCAGCGCCTCGCGCAGCGGCAGCCCCATTTCATCCATCAGCGGCTGTGGCGCGGCACCGGTGCCGCCGTCGCCGCTGTCCACGGTAATAAAATCGGGCGCGGCCTCGATGCCGCGCGAGTGGATTTCTTGCGCGAGCTCGTCCAGCCAGCTGGCGCTCGACAGCACCACCTTGATCCCCACCGGTTTCCCGGTCACTCGCCGGATCCGGTTCAGCACGTCGAGCAGTTGCTCGCAGCTGCTGATGTCGCGATGCCGATTGGGGCTGACCGAGGCCTCGCCTTCCGGAATGCCGCGGATCTTGGCAATTTCCGGCGTGACCTTGGCCGCTGGCAGGATGCCTCCCTTACCGGGCTTGGCGCCCTGCGCAAGCTTGAGCTCAAACATCTTGACCCGCTCGTGGGCCGCGACCTCAGCCAGGCGCTCATCGCACAGCTCGCCGTCCTCGTTCCGCACGCCGTATTTGGCGGTGCCGATCTGATAGATGATGTCGCAACCACCCTGGAGGTGGGCCGGCGCCAGCCCCCCTTCCCCGGTGTTGAGCCAGATTCCCGCTTTGGCGGCGCCAAAGGACAGGGCCTGGACCGCCGGCTTTGAGAGCGCCCCATAGCTCATGCCGGAGATATTAAAAAACGCCGTCGTGCGAAAGCTGTGCTGACAATCCGGCCCAAACAGGATTGGGGTTGCCTCAGGCTTTTCGCTTTCCAGCGGCGGGAACGGGCAGTTGGCGAAGATCACCGTGCCCTCCGGCCGCAGGTCTTTGGTTGAACCGAAGGCGGCGGTGTTGTTCACGTCCTTGGCGGCGCGGTAAGCCCAGGAACGCTGAGCCCGGTTAAAGGGCATCTCCTCGCGATCCATGGCGAAAAAGTATTGCCGAAAGAACTCCCCGAGGTGCTCAAACAGGAACCGAAACCGCCCGATCACCGGGTAGTTCCGCTTCACGGTGCTTTCCGTCTGGAACTTGTCGATGAAAAACAGCGCAACCAGCACCAGGAAACCCACCCCCAGCACGAGGATAAACAGGCCGGTCAGGATCTCCAGGGTGGTCAGCACCCAGCCGGGAATATTCATCGCTTGCCTCCAGCGTACCGCACGTCAACCCCCCTCATCACCGCTACAGTTCGAGCGAACGAAGCACGGCCATCTTCGAGACCTGCATCTCTTCAAAGGTGAACTCAATACCGCCCACCCCGTGGCCTGAGGTACGCAGGCCGGCAAACGGCATCCAGTCCACCCGGAAGGCCGTATGGTCGTTGATCATGACCGCGCTGGCGTCGATGCCGCGGTAGACCTTCATCGCGGTATCGATACTGCGGGTAAAGACGGCTGATTGAAAAGACACGTCGAGGGAGTTCGCCCGCTGGAGCGCCTCGTCCTCATCAGCCACCGAGTAAACGCAAACCACCGGACCAAAGACTTCGTTGCCGCTGATGGTGGCGCCGTCGGGCGGGTCCAGCAGCACGGTCGGCTGGTAGCAGTTGCCGTCGATCCGGCCGCCGCCGGTTACCAGGGTGGCTCCGCCCTCAACAGCTTCCTTGACCCAGCCGTCGATACGGTCGACCTCACCCGGATCGATGAGCGGTCCAACCTCGGTGTCCGCGCTCCGCGGATCACCCACCGTCATCTGATCGGCTGCCGCCGCAAGCCGGGTCGCCAGGTCCTTCGCCACGCTCTCGTGGGCGTAGACCCGCTGTACGGAGACGCAGACCTGACCGGCGTGATAGAAGCCGCCTTTGGCCAGCAGCGGCACTGCCGCGTCGAGGTCAGCGTCCGCGGCGAAGATCACCGGCGCCACGCCGCCATGCTCCAGGGCACAGCGCGCGCCAGGCGCGAGCTTCGAGCGGAGCATCCAGCCGACGGCCGAGCTCCCGATGAAGCTGAAGAACCCGGTCCGTGGGTCGCTGACAAGTTTGGTGGCCAGGGAGTTGCTTTCGGTCATGGCAATCTGGCACCACTCGTCCGGCAGGCCGGCCTCGCGAAGCATATGCACAAAGCGAAAGCACGAAATTGGCGTCGCCTTGGCGGGCTTGACCAGCACCGGGCAGCCGGCGGCCACCGCGGGTCCCACCTGATGCACGATGAGGTTCAGCGGGTGATTGAACGCGCTGACGGCCACCACCACGCCGATCGGTTCATGGATCGAAAAGGACAGGCGGTTGGCTGAGGCGGCCGACACGCCCATCGGGTACTGTCGACCCGCCTGGTTTTTCAGCCCGTCCACGCAGAGGTGAACGCCTTCGATCGCGCGATTCACCTCGACAATCGAGTCGGGCAGTGGCTTACCGCCCTCGGAGGCCGCGGTGAGCGCCAGCTCGTCCGCCCTCGCGCGCATCAGTTCGGCGACCTTTTCGAGGATCTCGATCCGGCGAGTTACCGGGAGCCATTGCGATCGGTCCCGGTACAGCTCGTGGGCTGTGGCCATTGCCTTTTCAGCCAATTCCTCGCCAATGGTCTCCACCGTGGCCAGCAGTTCGTCATCAAAGGGGCAGCGGACCTCGATCTGGCCAGCGGGCTCCCCGCCGCCGGCAACGGTGTGCGCGAGATGTTCGGTCATGGAAAAGGCCTCATTCTTGTTTGAGGCCCTAGTCTACTGCAGGACGCTGACCCGGTCCCAGTGAGCGCTGGTCAGCGCGTTTCGAAACCGTCGCCGAAAATACGCTCCACCGGCGCGGCAGCCCTCAGTGTGGTGGTGCCAGGCACCGAGCCGAGATCGATGCTCAAACGGACCGGCTGTTCGGTGGGGGGTGACGCCGCGTCGAAGCCGAAGCTGACGAGGCCACCCCAGGATAGGTTCCCGCTGGCTGGCGCCAGGAAGTCAACCGAGTTGCTGTCGATAGTCAGCTGCCAGTCGTTGCCGGGATCCGGGTCACCGTCGGTGAAGTACGCGGCGTCGATGTCTGCCCCCGCGCTTAAGGGTATGGAGGCGCCCAGAAAGCCTCGGTTGTAGTCAAAGCTCATGAGCGTGTAGCGATAGCGGAAACGCCCGCCCGGCAGCGGCGTCACTTCGCTGGCGAGACGGTAATGCCCTTCGGGTCCCGCCGCTTCGTCCGACGTCTGGTCTGCGGTCGGTGCACCGTGATCGACAAACCGGTTGAGGACCGGGCCGCCGACAAACGTCTGACTGCAGTTGCCGTTGGTGCAGGGGAAACGCCAGATCCCGTTGGCGCCCAGCCCGGGCACAAACTCGGGACTGATCTCCTGAAAGCCCATCGAATCAAATACGTCGGCGTCATCTCGCACCAGGTACCAGGCCTCCAGGAAGTAGCGGGCCGCCGGGTCCTGAAGATCAGCCTCCTGTACGACCAAGCGCCGATCGAACTCGTCGGTGGGCGTATTGCGGCACCAGGAAGCGTCGTGCGGGAAACCGCCGGGGTTCAGCGTATCGCACCGACCGTCGCCGTCGCCGTCCCAGATCGAATCGACGCTCTCCCACAGGGCCTGCGCGGGCACCACCTCGCTCCGCGGACCCAGGACGTCCCGGTCCGAGTTGTTGCCGACCCCGTAGAGGTCCGTGCAGCCAGCGCCAACGATCCTGCCACCGGAACAGCTGCAGCTCCCGTTGATCGAGTTCCAGGCGTGTTTCACCGCCGACCGACCGAGCTGCTCCAGCACGCCGTCTGTTAGCCGGTAGACGTTCCAGACCAGCAAACCACCCTGATCTACGCCGTAGGGCTGGCAATGGCCGCTGCCGTTATCCAGGCAGTCGGGATCGTCGTTCTGATCCGGCCCCTCATTACCGATCACGCTGTCGGAGCTCGGCACGGTGAACATGGAGTACCAGGGGATGTCGGCATTGCCGATATTGCGGAAGAAAGCGGACGGCGTGATGGCGACCCGGCCGCCGGCTCGGCTCGTCGCCGTCTCCACAATTTGGTCGATCGCCTGCATTTCGAGGTTTGCTGCAAAGCCGGGAAGCGTTGGCCAGTTGGGGCTAGCGCCGCAGGCCGTCTGCTTGGCTGCCGCCGCCCGCTGCGGCGCGATGACCTCCAGCGACAGGCTCACCTGCCCGACATACTGACCCTCCGCCTCGGCGCCGCCGATGGCAACCGCCAGCGCGGGGCCGGCAAATGCGTCCATGATGTGGGCATTGAGGCGCGACGCGGTCGGCAGATATTCGAAGTGTCCATAGCGGAGCGTCAGCGCTACCTGGCCGCCCGGCAGCCGCGCCGCGAGGGCCGTGTCCCGGGTACCGGCAAGCGGTGTGAGCCGGAGGTTACGCAGGTCGACTCGCCCCCCGGGACCCGCAAGCACCGATCCTCCGTCGAGCAGCAGCGAGCCGCCGCGGAGCCGGTTAAAGCGACCGAGCGTCCCGTCAAACTCCAGCGTGCCGGTCCGGCTGATTGGCACATCGAGCTTCAGCCTGCCGCGGCCATCAGCCTGCGGTTCGTCTGCTCCCTCCGTTTTGAGACCGAGGTTTTGCAGTGCTTTGGCGTCGAACCACCAGCTCGCCTTACCGCCGACGGCAGACCACAGTGCCTCCTCCGCCGGTGCTGGCCAAGGCAGCGCCAGCAGAGCCGTGAGGGCCACGCCGGCCAACAGAGTGCGCGTAAGCTTGGCCGGTCGGGCTTTCCATTGGATGTACGGTGAGTGGTTCATCGACAACGACAACTCAATCGGAGAATTCAGTGAGTAGTTTAGCCCGCCGCCGCCGGCGTGCCGTTAAGGCAGGTTACTTTCGTCGGCCGCCTGCTGCCCTTGGTCAGAGTCTGGCTCAGAGTCCGGTTCAGTATCCGTACCGGAACCCGATTGCTTCAAAGGTCAGCACCCGCGTCGACCAGCCCGCGGTAGATCAGCTCGGCTGCGGCCTGGGCGCTGTAGCGATCCGTGTCGACGGTCAGCAGCGGTTCGGGCAACGCGGGAAAATCGAAGCCACCGGCGCGCTCAATCTCCGCGTACAGCTTCGGGTCCGTCAACTTGCCAAACTCGTGCCGGCTGGCGTTGTCCAGGCGCCCTAGGAGCGAATCACGACTGACCGTCAGCGCCACAAAATGCACGTGGCCTGCGGGACCGTGCGGATCGGTGACCGCCGCAGTCAGCTGATCGATGAGCGCCGGGTCGACGCTGGCCTCTGGATGGAAGGTAAAGATGAATGATCGGCGGTGCCGGGCGGCTGCCTCAAAACAGCTTCGCCACAGCGCCGCCCGCAGCTCCTGAAATCCCGGCGTACCGAATTCGAATAACGTGCTGGCCGCATCGACGGCAAGATGGTTGTGCAGCAGCGGCAGACCGGTGAGTTCACTCAGCGCCCGACCGATGGTGTATTTGCCGGCCGCCGCCGGGCCGTGGATGAATACCAGATCCATTGAACTCACTCAGTCTCTACCGGGTAAGGACCCTCATCGAACGACTGGTCGTGATAGCCCTTACTGCCCACAGTCCGCGCCAGCTCGCTCCGAGGATCGCGCCCTTCGGCCAGCGCCTTGAGCACCGTTTCAAAACTGTATTTGGGTCGCCAGCCCAGGATCGAGCGAGCCCGCTCGTTGACGTAAACCCGATCGAGCGTCGGAAACATCTTCCAACCCAGCTCCTGATAAATCGCCTCAAACGCAGGAATCCGCCGCTTCAGAACCGCCGGCGCGTCCCGGCGCAGCAGTTCCAGGTCTTCCTTGAGGAACGGCGTGGTTGCGCTGATGATCAGACGCTCGAAGTCCAGCTCAGGCGCCTTCTCCGCCGCGAGCAGGTGAGCGTCAACGATATCCGCGATATCGACTCGGCGGTGCAGGTACTCATTCGCCTTGGCGTTGGCGTCCTCATAGGATTCCCGGATTTCCCGGCTGTCGTCTTCCTCGGGGAAAAACCGCGAGGTGCGCAGCGCCAGACACGGCAAGCCGAAGCGACGCTGGAATAGATGGCAGAGGTCCTCCGCAGCGGTTTTGGTGGCGCCATAGATATTTTTGGGCACCGAGGGCATCTGCTCGGTGATCCAGGCCGCAGGCTCGCCGGCCGGAGGCTTCAGATTGCCCCCAAACGCGCTGGTGGTGCTGGTAAAAATGAAGGCATTGACGCCAGCACGCAGGGCCGCCTCCAGCAGCGTCAGCGTGCCGGAGATATTGGTATCTACAAACTGCTGGCGGCTGTGGGTGGCCACATGCGGCTTGTGCAGGGTGGCGGTGTGATACACCACCGACACGTCGCGCATACACTCGGCCACCAGCTCGGGATCGTCGACCGAACCCTCGTGTGAGGTAGTGTATGAAGGGGTCAGATCCAAGCCGACAATGCGGCATTCCCCGGTCAGTCGGCGGACCAGTGCGTCGCCCAGATGGCCGCTGCTGCCGGTGACCAGGACACCGCTCATTGCGCCGCGCTGGTGACCCCGAGTGATACCTCAGCAAAGCGGCCCAATCGACCCTGCCGGTTCGCGCGAAGCTGACCCAGACGCTGCCAGCCAGCGATCGCGTCCTGCTCGCCGCGACGATGGGTGTCGTCGAGCAGGATGACGCAATCTTTAGCGAGCTGGTCCTGCATGACGGGCACCAGGCCGTAGCGCCCTCCAGAGGTGGAACTTGGCGGGCCATCACAGACCACTAGACGAAACGGATCAACGATCTGGGCAGGTGCCTGATACCACTGAAAGTTGTCATAGTCGGTGAGCGGTGCATACCGCATCTGAACATGCTCGAACCGCAGAGCCTCGAGAATCCGACACAGGTAGTCGTACCAGTCGCGGTTGTGTTCCAGCACGCGTATCGGCGTTTGTCGGTGGCGCGTCAGGGCCCCCATCAGCAGGGTTGTGGCTCCGGAGCCACACTCCAAGATAGGGCCTGGGTTACGGCCGACGTGGCCGGCGACAAAGTTCAGGTAAGAAAAGCCCGCGGCGTAACCCAGGTTGCCCCAGGCGAGCGCCAAGCGGACCACGTCACCGCGCGCCGGCAGCTGACCCCGCTGGGCACCGCGGGTCAGCCTGCGACACGCCGCGGCGAGCGCGCGCGATTTCAGTGGGAATGTGGCCGCACGAAACTGTTTCATCACCATGGAAGGTCCCCTCCTGGTTGAGTCTTGTGAAGTTGTCGTTTTCATATAGCCGCAACATTGATCGGCTATGCTTCGCCCCGCATCAGATGGCAGTCTGATGCAGATGGACAATTCAGTTTGACCCTCCCCGCTTGCCCGGCGCTCTCGCCGGGCATTTTTTTTGCGGGATTACAGCTTCGCGCGTTGTCTTATTCCCACCGACCCCGGAATGTCAGGCCCCACACTCGAGGCTCGTTGACGAAGCCGGTGTTGTTATTGAAGTCGATACCACCAATCAGGTTTTCTTCGTCGGTGACGTTACGACCGAACAACGAGAAACGATACTGATCGTTGTTCATCGAGTAGCCAACTTCCAGACCCAGCTCGGAGTTACCGCTGTGGTTAAACTCGCGGCTCTCGTAGATAAAGATCTCCGTGCGTCCGGTCCGAACGTAGTCGAGGCCAAAAAACACTTCGTTACCGTTGCTCAGCGGATAAACGTAGTCCGCCGTCACGTTGAACGTCGAGCGCGGCGCGTTGGGGAACGGGTTGCCGTCAACCTCGGCCACAAGACCGGCCGGTGACATCACCAGCGGATCGGTGGGGGTACAGATCTCGGAACCACAAACCGGCACCAGGAGGTTGGAATCCTCGATTTCGGTGTAGTTATAGGCATAACCGGCGGCGATCGTCAGATTCTCAGAGGCGGCCCACTGGATGTCGGCCTCGATACCGTACCCGGCACCGCCCTCGACGCTGACGAGCTGAACGTTATTGCCGGTGCCGCCGACAGCGGTCAGCTGCAGGTCTTCGATATCGTAGACGTAAGCCGTGACGTTCGCCCGCAGCTGGTCATCAAACAGCTGACTCTTGACGCCGAACTCCAGCGAATCGATGATCTCGGACGCGGCGGTTGACGGCTGTCCGCCAAACGCAATGTCCCGGCCCTGAATCGACGGGCCGCGGAAGCCTCGTGCGTAGCGGCCGAACACGTTGACGTCGTCGTTGACGCGGTAAGTCAGGCTGATGTCGCCACTGAGCTCATCGTCTTCAAGGTTAGTGGTCGGCACCGGAGCACCGGGGTTGTTAAACGCGTTGAGCTCTTTTTCGTCATTGGTATAGCGAATGCCGGCCGTCACCGTAGTGCGGTCATTGAGGTCCCAGGCGCCCTGTGCGAACAGCGCCCACAGCTCATCATCGCGCGTGATGGTCGACGGCGGCACAAAGCCCGGGTCGGTGACGTCAGTCAGCTCACTCTCGAAATAATAGAAGCCGGCCTGCCAGCGGAACGATTCAGCGGTGTCGCTGGCCAGTCGAATTTCCTGGGTGAACTGATCGGTGTCGGCCGTGCCGCCGGTAGCTGAAGGAAAGGGAATCGGCCCGGGAAACTCTACCGGCAGAAAACCCGCGCCAAACCCGCCGTCGATGTCGCCAAACGCCGTACGTTCGCCGTCATCGAAGCCGGTGATGGACGTGAGCACCATGTCACCCAGATCCCAGTTAACCTTGGCGGTGAAGCCCCACTGCTCCATGTCGCCGATCGCCTGGCCGGCATCGTGGTAGACGCCGTCGCGGTCGAAGTTCTGATTCAGGCGATTGCTGCCCGGCGTCAGGATGTTGGCCCGGAAATAGGAAGCGGGACCGTCCAGATCGCGCCACCGGAGGGTAAACAGCGCGTTCAGATCGTCACTCGGTTCCCACAGCAGCTTGGCGCGCAGGGCGAACTCTTCGTGCCCGCCTTCGACGTCGTCAGCACCGGTAAACAGGTTGTCGATCCAGTCATCGCGCCGGTTGGCGAGGAAGGAGATGCGACCGGACAGCGTCTCGGACAAACCGCCACCGATGCCGCCCTCAGCAATCACGGTGCCTAGCCGGCCAACCGTCAAACCGAGATCGGCCTCGAATTCCTGGCTGGGCCCTTTTGAGTCGATCTTCACCAGACCTGCTGTCGTGTTTCGGCCGAAGAGCGTTCCCTGCGGCCCCCGAACCACTTCAACCTGGTCGATATCGAAGAGCGGGAAGCTTTTCAGGATCACGTTTTCCATGACCACATCGTCCATGATCACCGACACCGGCTGCGATGCGGCGTTATCAAAATCGATGTTGCCGAGGCCACGAATGTAAAAACGCGGCGCGACGCGACCGTTGGAAGACTCCACATAGAGTCCCGGGACGCGCGCTGACAGCGCCAACACATCGGCACCGCCAGACAAGACGGCAGTCACCGTACTGTTGTCTAGCGCGGCGATGGAAATCGGCACGTCCTGAAGGTTTTCAGAGCGTTTCTGGGCTGTTACGACAATTTCTTCCAGAACCTGCGCAGAGGCGGTGGAGCTGAGGCCTACAGCGATGGCTGCGGCGAGGGTGGTCAGTCTCTTCATGTCCATGCTTTTCGGAGTCTCCTGCAGCGGATGACGGGGATTGGAAGCGGGCGAGTATACCTAATGCTGAGCGGCTTTTGGGGGAGTGGCGCGGCGTCCAGAGTGTGACCAGCACCACCCTCAATAGATTCACGGCAATTTCATGTACATCAAGGCGCTCGTCACGTCGGCTTAACCGCAAAAGCATGATCTCCGGGTTCTACTCGCCGCTCTTCCCAAACCTGATGAGAGCATCACTCATGAAATTTCTTCTTGCTTCTGTTCTGACCGCCGTGATGGCGTTTCCGGCCCTGGCGGGTCACCACGAAAAGAAAGACATTGTCGACACCGCTGTTGCCGCAGGCAGCTTCGAGACGCTGGCCGCAGCCCTGACCGCCGCTGGCCTGGTCGACGTGCTGAAAGGCGACGGCCCGTTCACGGTTTTTGCGCCCACCGACGCCGCTTTTGCCGCTCTGCCGGCCGGCACGGTCGAAACGCTGCTGAAGCCCGAGAACATCGACCAGCTGAAGGCGGTTCTGACCTATCACGTGGTGGCCGGTAAAGTGAAAGCCGCTGACGTGGTTAACCTGACCGAAGCTACCACCGTCCAGGGCAGCCCCGTGAGCATCGCCGTGGAAGGCGGCACCGTGAAGGTGAATCAAGCCACCGTGACCGCGACGGACATCATGGCCAGCAACGGCGTGATCCACGTGATCGACGCAGTGATCCTGCCGCCGCAAAGCTAAGCCAGCTTGCCTTTCGAGTTTCCCGGAGCTTCACGCTCCGGGAAACTGCGACAGATCGGCGACAATCTCCGGGATCCGCTGCCGAAACTGGAAAAACCCTTTCTTGCAGTAAGGCCAGCACACTTCATCCCAGCGCCGGCTGATCTCCTTAAATCGAATCCCTGCGTCGGCCAACCGGTTGGACAGGTCGTCGATTTGCGTACGTCCTGGCCCGACGGGGCAGCGGCTCATGACCACGCTGGCCACACCGTGGTCTCTGGCAAACGCCACCACTTCACCCACGTCGGCCAGTGAGCTTGACGCTCCCACGCCAAAGCGATCGTTCAGCCTCGCGGTGGCGTCCGACAACGCGCCGCCGCTGAAAGAATCCGCGACGTCACCCCGCAGCTGATTTGACTTGAATCGCCGCAGCGACAGCGATCCGATAGCCGCAACCTCGCAACCGGCGTCCAGCTCTGGACGGAATAGGTCGGTTTCCGTCAGAAGAAACACGGCACGACCGTCAATGACATCCCGCTGATGCTCAACAGCGTTAAGCGCGGGGCGCTCCACGTCCGGAAGCTCGCCGGCGCTCTGAGCGAGCCCAGGCGTCTCCGAGAAGCGTCCCTCGGTGAAGCGGCGAATATTGTCTTCGCGCGCGAGATAGGTTTTGCCGACCGTTTGAAACCCCGCCACCCAGCGCCACGACAACGTATTTGACGCTGCGTCGCCATCGACGAGATGGCGCAAAAACCAGTCAGCACCGCGCTCCCAGGGCAGCTTGAGCGTAAAGACCCAAATGCTCGCAAACCACATGCGGGCATGGTTGTGCAGGTAACCAAAGCGGGTCAGCTCATCAGCCCAGACGTCAAAACACTCGATACCCGTCTGGCCGGCGGTCGCCCGCGCCACGGCTTTTTCCAGTGCCGCCGGCAAAGGAGCGCTCAGGGTTGCCTGATAATCGTCCCAAACCTGACGATGCTGCTCCAGCCAGCCACGCCAGTAGGTGCGCCACATCACTTCGTCGACGAACTTCTCGGCAGCATCCAAGCCGTGATGATCCATCGCAGCCTGCACAACCTCCCAGTCGCTCAGCAACCGATGGCTCAGCCACGGCGACAAACACGAGACGTTGTCCCGACGATCCGGACCCAGGTCGAAGTTACGATCGCGCTGGTATCGGCGACCAGCGCGCGGCAAAAAAGCGTCCAGCCGCTCAAGGCCGGCTTGTCGGCTCGGCAAAAATTCGATCATAGAGGGATCTCAAGGGGATGCGGTGATGGGCCCGTCAGCCAGCTATTTCACCAGGCGCAAGCGCACCGGGCCTTTTGCCCTGGAGGGATCGATGGGGCGTCCCCGCTGAAGGATTTCCAGTCGCCCCACGTGGTGAAGCCGACGGGCAGCCATCCGCGTCCGTTCCATCAGCGGCCGCCAGTTGTCCTCATCGGGTGCAACGCGTCGCGCGGCCTCGCTCGGACAAATAGTGGCACCGGCGGCCCGCTCGCTTAGCAGCGTCACGATCGCCGCCTCCAGCTCCTGGTCCTCGTCGCGGAGCCCGCTCTGGCTGCAGGCTTTGGAGCAATACCGCACCTGGTCCCAGTCTCGGGCCCACTTTTTGCGCCAGGTGATGACCCGGCCACAGACCCGACAGTTTTTTGATTCTCTCTCTCGGCTCATTAACGTTCACGAAGCGGGGACAGTTGCTCTGATTCCATGAGGCATGCCTGAGGGTCCAGAAATTAAACGTGTGGCCGACAAGCTGGCCAAAACCGTGCTCGGGGAGCCGCTGGAAACCGTGTGGTTTGCCCATCCCGACGCGCAACGACACGCGGCAGCACTCACTAACAGTAGGGTCATCAGCGTGAAGACCAGGGGAAAGGCGCTGCTGACCGCCTTTGACTGTGGTCTCACGGTTTACAGCCACAACCAGCTCTACGGGCGCTGGTATTTTGTGGCGCGAGACCGGCATCCCAACACCCGGCGAAGCTTGCGGTGGCAGCTGGAAACGGAGAACCGTGCGGCGCTGCTATACAGCGCCTCCGAGATCCGGGTGCTCGAGTCAGACCGCCTGCAGGAGCACCCGTTTCTTGCCCGCGCGGGCGTTGACGTGCTTTCCGATGATCCGACGCCCCAGCAGCTGTTCAAACACTTTCGCCAGCCGCGGTTCGCCAGGCGGTCATTGGCCGCCCTGATGCTCGACCAACATTTTGTTGCCGGCACGGGTAACTATCTGCGGTCGGAAATCCTGTTCTGCGCCGGGCTGCCGCCCGATTGTCGTCTGGCGGATCTCAGCGACGCTCAGGTGCGAAAGCTGGCCAAACAAACGCTGCTCATCACGCAGCGAAGCTACGAAACCGGGGGCATCACCAACGACCCCAAAATTGCCGCCAAGCTGAAGAAGCAGGGATTCAAGCGGGCAGCGCTGCGGCATTTTGTCTTCGCGCGCGCGGAGCTTCCGTGTCACCGCTGCGGCACGCTGGTGAGGCGCATCGAAGCCTCCGGTCGGCGGCTTTATTACTGCCCCGTCTGCCAACCTTCACAAGCGGTTGACCGGGCGTGAAATACCGTTCGCGGTTTTTGGAGACAGCACCATGCAAAGCCTAATGGGAATACTGCTACTGGCCGCCTCCGGCCAGAGCTGCGATCTACTCAACCACGATTTCCGTAAGCTCGCGTCCGACGATTCTGTCAACCTGTGCGAAACCTACGAAGGTGACGTACTGCTGCTGGTCAACACGGCAAGCAAATGCGGCAATACGCCTCAGTACGACGGTCTGGAAGCCATGTATGAGGAATACCGCGAGCAGGGTTTCGCCGTGCTGGGTTTCCCCTCCAACGATTTCATGGGTCAGGAGCCTGGCACCGAAGAGCAGATCGAGGAGTTTTGTCGTCTGACCTACGGCGTGGAGTTTCCGATGTTCGAGAAGACCTTGGTCAAAGGCGGCGACGCACATCCGCTTTTCAAGCAGCTCGCGGCGGCCGATAAAGCGCCGACCTGGAACTTCCAGAAGTACCTAGTTGGGCGCGACGGCAAGTTAATCCGGAGCTTCACGCCCCGAACGCAGCCGAACGATCCTGAACTCGTCAAGGCCATCCAGGCGGCAATCGCTCGCTAGAAAACCCAAACCTTTTTCGAAAAAGGCGCTGGCCTGCGGGTTCAGCGCCTTTTTTTTGCGGTCGCCATGGACAAAAAGGACGACGTCCAAACGTGCGGCAACGCGTTTAAGGGAGAAAATTAAGGAATGCCGCGGGCGTAGCTTTGTAGAGGGAGGGGACCCGACCGAGGGAGGGGAGAATGGGGAGGAACGTTCGGCCGGGCCCCCGCTTTCAACAACCCCTATTCTAGACAATGCTCGTGAATTTCCGGTGAAAATCTAGACGCTTTTCAGATTTTTCTAATTTCTTGCCCAAATAGGAGGACTTGTCGAAGAATTTTGTCTAGAATCTTCGCCTTTATGGTTACCTCCGTCCAATGACTATGGCCGAAAATGCTCACAATCTGTTCTCCATCGGGGCTGTTGCCCGCCTGACGGGCTTAACCACGCATAGCCTCCGCAAATGGGAAGACCGATATCAGGTGGTGACGCCGCTGCGCAGCGACGGCGGTGACCGCCGCTACACGAGCGTGCAGGTGGCGCGGCTGACGCTGCTGAAGGAGCTGGTCGACGCCGGCCACAGCATCAGCGAACTGGCTGGACTCACAACCGAACGGCTCAAAGCCCGCTCGCTGGCAACCCTGATGCCCCGCGAGCCGCGAAGCGAAAACGCGTTTAAGGTAGCTGTGCTGGGAGAATTCCTGCCCGCGCTGCTGGAGTATCACAACCCGCTGTCCCCGTCGCTGGACGTCATTGCCAGCGGCAGCGATGCCGCTGAACTCGACGGGACGCGCGCTGACGCGGTGATCGTTGAAACCTGCAGCCTCGGGGAGCAGCCCGAAGAAACGCTGCACACGATTCGGCGGCTGACGGGCGCCCGGTGTCTGGTGGTGCTCTATCGATTCAGCACCCGCACCGACGCCGCCCGCCTGCGCGCCGCTGACGTGATTTGCCTGCGTATGCCGGTCGATTACCAGGAGCTGCAGCGTCAGGTCGTATCGATGGTGGCCGCGCGAACCGAACCGAACCTCAATGGCGACAGGCCGCCGCCGCAGCGCTACAGCAAGGAGCTGCTGGCGCGTCTGATGACCATCCAGCCGAGCATCGGCTGTGAGTGTCCGGGGCACGTTGCGGAGATTGTCGCAACGCTGATGGATTTCGAGGCGTACAGCGCCAACTGCGAGTCAAAAAACGCCGCCGACGCCCAGATTCACCGCAACCTCCACCTCACCGCATCACGAGCACGCGCTGCCTTTGAGGCGGCGCTCACCGAGGTGGCCGCGCATGAGGGGATCTCGCTCACCGAGACGCTCCCGAGAAGAAGCGCTTCACACTGAGGCGCAGCGGCCGGCGCCGCAGGCCCGGTAGTTTAGGCTAGCCCTTGCTCTCCTGAAGCGCCGCCAGCGCGGCTTCCCGAGCCTCTCGGTGGTCGACGATGGGATGTGGGTAGTCCGTCCCGAGCTCAACGCCAGCTTTTCTTAAGATCTCCACCGGCGCTTCCCACGGGCGATTCAGAAATTTCTGCGGCACCTTTGCCAACTCCGGCACCCAGCGTCGAACGTAGGCACCATCCGGGTCGAATTTTTCGCCCTGACTCATCGGATTGAAGATGCGGAAGTAAGGCGCAGCGTCGGCGCCGCTGCCGGCAACCCATTGCCAGCTAGCGGCGTTGCTGGCAAGGTCTGCGTCGACCAACGTATCCCAGAACCAGTCCTCACCGGCACGCCAGTGCTGGCGCAGGTGTTTCACCAGAAACGAGCCCACCACCATACGAACCCGGTTGTGCATCCAGCCCGTATGCCACAGCTGACGCATGCCCGCGTCCACCAGCGGATAGCCGGTCTGGCCCCGCTGCCAGTGCTCCAGCTCGACGTTGTCGCTTCGCCAGGGAAAGCGATCGAACTGGTCGCGGAAATTTGCCTCGGGCAGCTCGGGAAACAGCGTCAGAAGATGGTACGAAAAGTCGCGCCAGCCCAGCTCGCGAAGATAGGCGTCGCTCGCCTGCCCGCTGACCTCGCCAAAGCCGGCGGCCATCTTGAGCGCCTGCCAAACCTGGTTTGGGCTGATCTCACCGAAGTGCAGGTACGGTGAAAGCCGGGAGGTGTGGTCTTTGCCGGGCCGATCGCGGCCTTCAGCGTAGTCATCCGCTGCGTGGGTCACAAAATCGCGGAGCCGCTCGTGGGCACCGGCCTCGCCCGGCTGCCAGCTCTCCCGCAGGCCACCGGCCCAGTCGGGTTTCGTCGGCAGCAGCGCCCAGGCGGCAAGATCGTCGCTGGCGACGTTATCGCCTTCATACCAGTCCAGCTGATCCGGCATCTCACGCGCGGCCCGATCGCCGATCTGCGCAAGCGAGGCACGCCAGAACGGCGTGAACACCTTGTACGGGCGACCATCGTTGGTGCGAACCTGCTCGGGCTCCAGCAGCAGCCGGCCGGGAAAACGCTTGACGCTCAGCCGCTCACCCAGCAGCGCATGCGCGCGCCGCTGCTGCTCAGCGGCCCAGGGCTCGTAGGCCCGGGAAAAAAAGATTGCCTGGGCGCCAGTCGCCTCAACCACCGACTCCAGGATCTCCTCGGCGGCACCGTCGGCCAGGACCAGCCGCCCGCCCTGCTCCCGGATTCGCCGAGCGAGGTCGTCCAGGCTGTGATGCAGCCACCACCGGCTGGCGCCGCCTTCCTGCCAGGTGCCGGCCGCTGCGCGATCGCGAATGTAAATCGGCAGCACCGGGCCCAGCTCGGCGGCAGCCGCCAGCGCGGCGTGATCGCTGAGCCTTAGGTCGTTGAAAAACCAACAGATTACGGGTGCGTTTGAGTCGGTCATCGTCAGGCGGTGTAGTCGTTCAAGAATTGTTCAGCGGCGGCAAAAATGCCGTCGCGGCGCTCGCTTTTCATTCGGTCCAGCGTTTTGACCATCATCGACAGGCGGTGATTCCCGGCAAAAAAGCTGCGGTGCCGATCCACGAAACGCCAGTAGAGGCCGTCCACCACGTCGCACCACGGGCCCCGGGAATAATCGCTCATCTTGAGCAAATAGTTCGAGCCGCAGATATAGGGTTTGGTCGCAAAAACCCCGCCGTCGGAAAACAGCGCCATGCCGTACACATTCGGGCCCATGACCCAATCCGCCGAGTCGACGTGAGTCACCATAAACCAGTCGTGGACCTGGCGCGGTTCGATTTCGCAAAGGTTCATCAGGTTGCCGACCACCATCAGCCGGACGATGTGGTGCGACCAACCGAGCTTATTCACGGTGTCGATCGCGTGGTCGAGCGGCTCAATCCCGGTCTCACCGGTGAACCAGGCGTCGGTGAGCGATCGATGATGGTTCCAAAAGTTACGTTGCCGCTGTTCCTCATCGAAATGCTGGTAGACGCCACGGATGAACTCGCGCCAGCCGATCACCTGCCGCACAAACCCCTCGAGGCTGTTGAGCGGAATATCGTCGCGCTCCGCCTTTTCCAGCGCCCGCTCGAGCACCTCCGCGGGGGTGATCAATCCGAGATTCATCATCGGTGAAATCACCCCGTGAAAGACGGTATCGCTGCGCTTGCTCAGGGCATCCTGGTAGCGCCCGAAATCAGGCAGCCGGTCCTCGATGAATCGGTTGACCCATACCAGCGCGGAGCGCCGGGTGACCGGCCACCAAAAGTCATCCGCCCTGCCCGGGTGGTCAGCAAAGTGCTCTTTGACCAGCGCCACCACCTCTTTGGTATGGTCGGTCCAGGCCATCTCAGGCATCGCCGGAATGTCCAGCTTCGCTGGCAGCTTCTTTCGGTTGTCCTGGTCGAAGCTCCACTGCCCCCCGCGCGGCTTGCCGTCAGCGTCCATCATCAGGCCAAACGATTTGCGCTGTCGCTTGTAGAAATCCGCCATGAACGGCTTTTTCACCGAGTCCAGATAGCCCGCGAAGTCGTCCCGACTGCTCATGAACATCGGTGAGCGAAGCGTCTCCAGCCCAAGATCATGAACATTGCAAAAATCGCTGATGCGCTCGGCGAAGAAGTGGTCCTCCAGCTCGAAGCAGACGAGCTTCTGGAGCCCGTTGGCGGCGACAAACGCCTCGAGCCGATCCTCGTAACTCTCCTCGGATGCCGGGTCGAGCTGCCGGTAGGTGACGTCAAAATCCCGCCGCGCCAGCTCATCCGCGTACTCGCGCATGGCGGCCAGGAACAGCACCAGCTTCTGCTGATGGTGCTTGACGTAGATGCATAGCCCCACGTCCTCGCACATGAAGACTGGCCCGGCGTCGTCGGGCAGGAGGTTGGGTGGGAACAGCTGGCTGCCGGTGATCAGCAGGCCGCTGCGCAACGACTCGGACACGCGAGCTCCGTGGTGAAGATCAGTGAGCGCGGGAGGCTAGCGCCGTAATCGGCAACAGCGCGTGAATTTGCGGCTCAGGCAGCAATCAAAGCTGGGTTACAGCCGCTCCCGCCACTGCGCTTCGCTAAAGCCCACCGACAGCTCCCGACCCCAGTCGACGAGCGGGCGCTTGATGAGCGTGACGTTGGCCGCCAGGAGCGCCACGTCACCCGCCATAACCTGCTCCTGTTCGTCGCCCGCGAGCTGGCGCCAGCTGGTGGACCGGCGGTTGATCAGCTTGTCCGCGCCCAGTTCGGCAAACCAGCTCTCAAGCTGGCCGTTGGAGACCGGAGACTCCCGGAGGTCGACGAACTCATAGCTGACGCCCTGTCCGTCCAGAAACTTCAGCGCTTTGCGGCAGGTATCACACTGCTTGATGCCGTAGACCTTCACTCGCCGGACCGCAGCAGTTCGTTGATGCCCACCTTGGCGCGGGTCTTTTCATCCACCTGTTTGACGATCACGGCGCAGTAGAGGCTGTGGCTTCCGTCAGCCGCCGGCAGCGACCCCGAGACCACCACCGAGCCGGCCGGGACGCGGCCATAGCTGACTTCCCCCGTGGCCCGGTTATAGATCCGGGTGCTCTGACCGATGAACACCCCCATCGAAATGACCGAGCCCGCTTCGACCACCACCCCCTCGACCACTTCAGATCGAGCGCCGATGAAACAGTTATCTTCGATGATGGTGGGGCCAGCCTGAAGGGGTTCGAGCACGCCGCCGATACCCACACCGCCAGACAGATGCACGTTCTTGCCAATCTGGGCGCAGGATCCCACGGTGGCCCAGGTATCCACCATCGTGCCGGCGTCAACGTAGGCCCCGATGTTGATATAGCTCGGCATGGCGACCACGTTGGGCGCCAGATAAGCGCCTCGGCGAACCGTCGCCGGCGGCACAATGCGCGCTCCGGTGGCGGCGACACTATCATCATCGCTGGCAAAGCGGCACGGCACCTTGTCGAAGTAGCGGGTGTAGCCGCCGTCGATCTCGCGATTGTCATGGAGCGCAAAAAACAGCAGCACGGCCTTCTTCAGCCACTGATTGACCTGCCAGCCGCGGGCGCCCGGTTCCGCGACCCGCAGCGTACCCGCTTCGAGGCTGCTGATAGCCTGTGCCACGGCGTCGCCTGCCTTCGCTTTGAGCTCGTCGCGGGACAGTTCAGCTCGTCGCTCGAACGCCTCGTCGATCCTCGATTGCAGTGATTCCACGTTGAGTTCAGGCATTTTCCAGGGCTTCCTGTATAGCGGTTTCCAGCTGATGACTGGCCTTTTCGTCCAGCGGCCGGTCGTCCCGATCGCTGATCACAAACACATCTTCTACTCGATCGCCCAGCGTGACCACCCGAACGCCGTGGATACGCACCTTCTGGGCCATCAGCGTGCCGGCGATGATCGCCAGCAGTCCGGGTCGGTCGGAGCCGAACACCTCCATTTCCGTGAATCGGCCGGCCGCGTCGGGGCGAAACCAGATATTTGGGCGACGCTGAAACGGCTTGAGGCGGGCCGGCATACGGCTCCCCTGGTTGGTCGGCTCAAAGTCGGGCAGACGACGCAGCCGATCCAGCACCCGCTGATTCAGCCGCTGCACCGACGCCTTGTCGAGCGTCGCCGAGCCGCTGGCATCCAGCACCAGAAAGGTGTCGAGCACGTGCCCGTCAGCGGTGGTAAAACCTCGAGCGTCCACCACGCTGAGCCCGCTGCGACCCAGGCAGTCCACAATGCTGGCAAACGTGCCTTCGATGTTCGGCGCGTACACCATCAGCTCCGCAGCGCCGCTATCGGCCGACTGCCGCATGGCGACCAGCGGCATGGTCACCGGCCCCTGCGGACCGTCGATCATCAGCTCCTGGGTGTGCCAGGCAACCTGATCGGGCGTGTGGCGCAAAAAATACTCGTCGCTCAGGTCACCCCACAGCGTTTCGCGAGCGGCCGCGCCAATCCCCTCGCGTTCCAGCAGCACGCTGGCGCGCGCCCGGGTGTCAGCGATGGTGTCCGAGCGTTCCGCCAGATTATTCGGGCCACGCTCCAGCGCCTCCACCGTCAGGACATAAAGCTGGGACAAAAGTCGGGCCTTCCAGGAATTCCACAGCTTGATGCTGGTGCCGGAGATGTCCGCCAGCGTCAGCAGGTACAGGAGGTCGAGCCGGCGGCGGGTGCCGACCAGCTCACTGAATTGCGCCACCACGGCCGGGTCCGCGATGTCCTGACGCTGCGCAGTCATCGACATCAGCAGGTGGTGGCGAACCAGCCAGGCGACCTGCGCGCTGTCGCTCTCGGAAAACCCGTGGTCGGCGCAGAAGGTGCGCGCATCCTGCTCTCCAAGCTCGGAGTGATCGCCGCCCCGCCCCTTGGCGATATCATGGAAAAACGCGCCGAGATAGAGAATTTCCGGGGCCGCGAGCGATCGAAACAGGTCGTGGGCCATCGGATAGGTTTTGTCGTCCCGCCGGGTAGCGAAGTAGTGCACATACTTCATGACCTCAAGCGTGTGCTGATCGACCGTAAACACATGAAAAAGGTCGAACTGCATGCGGCCGACAATCTGCCGAAACACCGGCAGGTACGCGTCGAGCACCTCATACCGATGCATTTTTTCCAGGATTTCCGGCAGCCGGCGTCCGTCTCGCCACAGGTCGCCAAAGATCTGGCGCGCCTCCAAGCTGCGGCGGAACGACTCATCGATGAGGGACCGAGAGGCCCGAAGCTGCCGGAGCGTATCGGCGCGGACCCCGCGCAGCTCCGGAATTTCCTGCAGCACCCGAAACAGTCTTAGCAGCAGCAGCGGGTTCTCGGGCAGCGGATTTGGCCTCGCAAACTCCAGATAGCCTTGCCGAACCTGAAAGTCGTCGTCGACGCGGGTCAGGCTGCTGCGCTTGCGTCGCCCCAGGATATCCTCATCAAAAGCCTGCAGCAGGCGCTCGTTCAGCCGCTCCAGCTGCATGACGCGGCGGAAATAATCCTGCATAAACTGCTCGACCGCCAGATTGGCGCCGGGCACGTCGGCAAAGCCGAACTGGGCGGCGAGCTCGCGCTGGTGCGCAAAAAGCAGCCGGTTTTCCTTACGCTTCGCCGCGAGGTGGAGGCCGTACCGGACCCGCCACAGGTAGCGTTGCCCCTCCATCACCGCCTGGTACTCCTCCTCGGTGAGGAAGCCGGCGCGCGCGGTCTCCAGGAGGGATTCCGCGCCGTAGTGTCGTTTCGCCACCCACGCGATCGTCTGGATATCGCGCAGCCCCCCTGGTCCCTCCTTAACATTGGGCTCCAGGTTGTAGGCGGTGCCACCGAAACGCTTGTGGCGGGTTTTCTGCTCTGCAAGCTTAGCCCGGAAGTAGGCCTCACCGCGCCAGATGCGCTTGGGGGAAAGGGCCTGGCGAAGCTGCTGCGGCAGGATCTCATCGCCAGCCAGCAGCCGAGTTTCCATGAGCGTGGTGGCGGTACTCACATCGTCTCGGCTGGCCTTGACGCACTCCTTAACCGTGCGCACCGAATGCCCGACCTCGAGCCTCAGGTCCCACAGCTGCGTGATAAAGCCGCTGACCGCTTCCGGGGGCTTGCCGTTCGGCAGCAAAATCAGCAGATCAATATCGGAAAATGGGTGGAGCTCACCGCGGCCGTAGCCGCCGACGGCGAGCAGCGAGATGCGAGCCGATGGATCCAGAATTCGGCGCCAAAGCGCCACCACCAGCTGGTCCATGGCCTGGGCCCGGCCATGAACGATGCGAGATATATCGACCTGATCGTGAAACGCCGCATTGAGCGTTTCATCCACCTTATCAAGCCAGCTGCGGAGGACTTTGGCGGTCGCGTCGTCGGCGAGGGGCGGCCAATCCCAGCCGATGTCAGCCTGCTCACCGGCCGACGGCAGGATCAGATGGATTCTCCTTCAACCAGCGTGAAGACCTCGAAACCGTCATCCGTTACGCCGATCGTGTGCTCCCACTGGGCCGAGAGGCTGCGGTCTTTGGTGACCACCGTCCAGCCGTCCGGCAAAAGCCGGGACTGGCGCTTGCCGGCATTCACCATGGGCTCGATGGTAAACGTCATGCCGGGAATCAGCTCTTCCCGGGTTCCTGGCTGGCCGTAGTGCAGGACCTGCGGGTCCTCGTGGAAGATTTCGCCGATCCCGTGACCGCAGTACTCGCGCACCACAGAAAAGCGATTCTTCTCGACATGCGCCTGGATCGCGTGGCCAATGTCACCCAGCCGCACACCGGGCTTGACCATTTCAATGCCGATAGTCATCGCTTCGTGAGCGACCTTACAAAGCCGTTTCGCCAGAACCCCGGTCTCACCCACGCCGAACATCTTGCTGGTATCGCCGTGAAACCCATCTTTGATCACGGTCACGTCGATGTTGACGATATCGCCATTCTTGAGCTTTTTATCACCCGGTATACCGTGGCAGATCACGTTGTTGACGGATGTGCAGATCGACTTGGGAAAGCCGCGGTAGTTAAGCGGGGCGGGAATTGCCTGCTGCTCGTTGACGATGAAGTCGTGGCAGCGCTGATTGAGCTCTTCGGTGGTGACGCCAGGCTGAACGTGAGGCTCGATCATGTGCAGCACTTCACGGGCCAGCCGACCGGCGACTCGCATCTTCTCGATTTGCTCTGGCGATTTCAGGGTGATGGACATTGCGTCTGGGGTTGACCTTTGTGTGCTGATCAACGGGCAAAAACCGGGCGACCCGTCGCGTCATTTCGGACGCCTATGGTAAGCAAATGCCGTCAGTCGAACCAGTACCGGGGCGCCCCAAGGCCTGCGGCACCCTGCACGAGGCGTCGGCGCCGCCGGAGAGGGTCGTGCGAAACTTGGCCAGCGCCCGCTTGCCCCGCTCCCGCCAGACCTCTATAATTCGCGCGCCGCGCAAAGCTGCGCGGTAAATTCACACGCAGGCCGACACGTGCAGCGGGGTGCCCGACGCCAGCTTAATGGCAATACAACGGGTTGCTGCATGGGGTCTGCGGAGGACTAACCCAGAGGATCATCGACTGCCGACCGCAGGGCGATGCCTCGCGTCATGAAAGGTAAGACAACATGCCTAGTATTAGCATGCGCCAGATGCTCGAAGCCGGCGTACACTTCGGTCACCAGACCCGCTACTGGAATCCCAAGATGGCCCCGTTCATCTTCGGAGCCCGTGGCAAGATTCACATCATCAACCTGGAAGAATCCCTTCCGCTGCTGAAAGACGCGCTGAACTTCATCAGCGGCGTCGCTGCGCGCCGCGGCCAGATCATGTTTGTGGGCACCAAGCGCGCCGCCCGCAGCGTGGTTCGCGAAGAGGCTGTGCGCTGCGGCGTATCACACGTGTCGCACCGCTGGCTCGGTGGCATGCTGACCAACTTCCGCACCGTCAAGCAGTCGATCAAGCGGCTCAAGGAGCTCGAAGAGATGGCCGGCGACGGATCGTTCGAGCGCCTGATCAAGAAAGAGGTGCTGTCGCTGACCCGCGAGCGCGACAAGCTCGAGCAGAGCCTGGGCGGCATCAAAGACATGAACGGCCTGCCTGACGCCTTGTTTATTGTGGACGTTGGCTACGAGAACATCGCGGTGCAGGAAGCGCGCAAGCTCGGGATTCCGATTGTCGGGATCGTCGACACCAACAACGACCCGGACGAGGTCGACTACGTCATCCCCGGCAACGACGATGCCATCCGCGCGATTACGCTCTACACGCAGCTCGTGGCTGACGCGGTCCTGGAAGGTCGAGCGTCTGTGCCCCAGGCCGAGGAAGGGTCCGACGAGTTTGTCGAGCTCGACGCTGACGGTAAGCCGGTCAAGGCCGCTAAGCCTGCACGCAAGAAGACGCCTCGGAAGAAGACGGCCAGCAAGCCGAAGACGGTGAAAGCTGACGCCGAGGAAGCCGCTGCCCCGGAGGCCACCAAAGAGGCTGAAGCAGCCGCTGAAGCTGCGCCGGAACCGGCCGCTGCTGAAGGCGATGCGCCGGCCGAAGCAGAGGCGAGCGCCGACGCACCAGCCGAGGCTGCCGCTGAGGCGCCCAAGGCTGATGCAGAGGAAGCTGCCGAGCCTAAGCAGGCAAAGAAGACCACCAAGAAAAAAGTGGCTAAGAAAACCGCCGCGAAGAAGACGGCCGCCAAGAAAGCTGAAGCTGACGACGACGCCTGATTCGGGCGCGTCGGCAATCTAAACAAACGGAGAAACGATCATGGCTGTACCAGCCAAACTGGTCAAAGAACTGCGCGAGCGCACCGGCGCTGGCATGATGGAGTGCAAGAAAGCACTCGTGGAAACCGACGGTGATCTGGAAGCAGCCGCCGAACACCTGCGAAAGACGGGTCTGGCCAAAGCGGACAAGAAAGCCGGTCGAGTTGCAGCTGAAGGGCAGATTGTCACGGCCACCAGCAGCGACCGCGCCGTGCTGGTGGAGGTGAACAGCGAAACTGACTTCGTCGCGAAAGACGACAACTTCCTCGGGTTTGCTGACGAAGTTGCACAGGCGGCGCTCGGCGGCGCCGAGGACGTGACTGCCCTGATGGCCCTGCCTGCGGGCGGCGCCGCGACCCTCGAGGAAGCACGGCAGGCACTGGTTGCGAAGATCGGCGAAAACATCCAGGTTCGACGCCTCGCAGGGATTGCCGGTCAAGACGTGGTCGGCAGCTACATCCACGGTGGTCGAATCGGCGTGCTGGTCGCGCTGGAAGGCGGTTCTGACGAGCTGGCCAAAGACGTGGCGATGCATATCGCGGCGACCAATCCAGCCTACATCAGCGCCGACGACGTGCCTGAGGCTGAGGTGGCAAAAGAGAAAGAGATCCTTGTCGCCCAGGCCGCCGAATCTGGCAAGCCTCCGGAGATCATCGAAAAGATGGTTGGCGGCCGGCTCCGCAAGCACCTGGCTGAGATCACGCTGCTCGGGCAGCCTTTTGTCAAAGACCCCGATCAGACCGTGGAGAAGCTGCTCAAGCAACACGCCGCGAAGGTGGTCGAGTTTCATCGGCTGGAGGTGGGCGAAGGCATCGAAAAGGTCGAAGAAAATTTCGCTGAGGAAGTGCGCAAGCAGCTGGGCGACGACAACACCTGATGGCGGACGCTGAGCCTCTGAAGTACCGGCGTATCCTGCTTAAGCTCAGCGGCGAAGCGCTGCTGGGCAATGAGGATTACGGCATTGACCCGCTGGTGATTCAGCGGCTCGCCCGGGAAGTCCGGGAGGTGGCAGCGCTCGGGGTGCAGGTCGGCATTGTCATCGGAGGGGGAAACATCTTCCGTGGCGCCGGCCTCGCCGCCGCCGGCATGGATCGCGTCACCGGTGACCACATGGGCATGCTGGCGACCGTCATCAACGCGCTGGCGATGCAGGATGCGCTCGAAAAAATCTCGGTCACGGCGCGCGTGATGTCGGCGATCAAGATCAACGAGGTCTGCGAGGACTACATTCGCCGGCGAGCGATCAGGCATCTGGAAAAGGGCCGCGTGGTGCTTTTTGCGGCAGGCACCGGGAATCCCTTCTTCACCACCGACTCCGCCGCCAGCCTCCGCGCGGTGGAAATCGGCGCTGATCTGGTGCTAAAGGCAACAAAAGTTGACGGAATTTATTCCGCAGACCCGCTATCCAACCCTAACGCCGAGCGGTTTGAACGGCTATCCTACGACGAGGTGATTCAAAAAGATCTGCGGGTCATGGACACCTCGGCGATTGTCCTGTGCCGAGACCAGTCGGTGCCTTTAAGAATTTTTGACATCAATAACGCTGGCGCCCTGCTGCGGATCATGCAGGGAGAGCCGATCGGCACGCTGGTCGCCTAAACGCGGCCAACCACGGCAGGCGGTGCCCTGCCCGCAATTTGCTAGACTGGCGAGATATTTTTGCCATGGGAGGCTTTCAACATGCTCACGGAGATTCAGGCAGACGCTGAAAAGAGGATGACTCAAGCCGTTGAGCACCTGAAGGTAGAGCTCACCAAGATTCGCACCGGCCGCGCCCATACCAGCCTGCTGGACCACCTCAAGGTGGATTATTACGGCAGCGACGTGCCCCTTTCTCAGGCCGCCTCCGTTTCCATCAGCGACGCCAGGACGTTGACGGTGCAGCCCTGGGAAAAAGATATGGTGGCGAAGATCGAAAAAGCGATCATGGAGTCCGACCTGGGTCTCAACCCCAACACGGCGGGAACCACGATCCGCATTATCCTGCCACCGTTGACTGAAGAGCGGCGCAGAGAGCTGACCAAAGTGGTCGGCCACGAGGGAGAAAACGCCAAGATTGCGGTTCGGAACGTTCGCCGCGATGCGATCTCCATGGCGAAAGACCTCCAGAAGGAAAAAGAGATCGGCGAAGATGATGAGCGTCGCGCTGAATCCGAGATCCAGCAGCTCACCGACCGGTTTGTGGCTCAGATCGATGAGGTCGTCAAAGCCAAAGACGCCGAGCTGATGGAAATCTGAGCAAAGGTCTCAACCCGCCGTGAATCTTCCCCGCCACATCGCGATCGTCATGGACGGAAATGGCCGCTGGGCGCAAAGCCGCCGCCGGCCGAGGTCCTTTGGACATCAGGCAGGCGTCAAGGCCGCCCGCGAGGTGGTCCGTGTGTGCGCGGAACGCCGTATCGAGGCGCTCACGCTCTTCGCTTTCTCCAGCGAGAACTGGAACCGGCCCGCCAACGAGGTCAGCCGCCTGATGGATCTGTTCATGCGCTCGCTCAATCGCGAAGTGGACGAGCTGCATGGTAATAAGGTGCGACTGCGGTTCATCGGTGACCTCACCGCCTTTTCTCCTGACCTGCGTCACGGCATGGCGCTCTCCGAACGCAAGACGGAAGCCAACGACGGCTTGACGCTTTCCATCGCCGTAAATTATGGCGGCCGCTGGGACGTCGCGCAGGCCGCCCGGAAGCTGGCGGAGCAGGTGGCACGCGGCGAAATGGCACCGGAAGAGATCGATGAACGCAGCCTGCAAGCCGAGTTTGCCCTGGCTGACCTGCCCTCACCCGACCTGCTGATTCGCACCGGCGGTGAACAGCGCATCAGCAATTTCCTTCTCTGGCAGCTCGCCTATACGGAGCTTTATTTCTGCGAGACGCTGTGGCCGGATTTCGGCCCGGCACAGCTTCAGCTGGCGCTAGACGACTACGCGTCTCGGCAGCGCCGCTTCGGTCGTGTCCCGACGCCAAAACAGGTGGGCAACGGGTGACCCTGGCCTGTCGCTCTGCCGGCTGAGGCCGGCAAACCCATCTGACAGGTTAATCGCTTGGAACTCCTCGTCCGCGTTATCTCCGCGCTGGTGTTTGCACCGGCGATGCTGGCGATCGTCTGGTATGCCGATGAAGCGCAGTACGCCTTTTTTGTCGCGGCGCTCGGCGCTGTCGGAGGCTGGGAGTGGGGCCGCCTCGCCGGTAGTGAAAACCCCGCGACGCGCGCCTTGCTGGGAGCGTTGGTCGCTGGCGCCGTGCTGGCGCTGGTGCTGTTGGCTGACCATGCGTGGACGCCGATCGTCATATCCCTGGGTATGCTCATCTGGCTTCTCAATCTCTGCTGGCTGGCACAAACCCAGTTTCTGAGCGCGCCTGACGGTGCGGCGCGACTGATCAAGCTGGCGCTGGGTTTCATGGTCCTGGTGGCGGCCGCAACGAGCCTTTCCCGCATCCACCAATTCGCCTACGGGGTGGGCCTGACAATCGTATTCCTGCTGATTATTTGGGCCGCCGACGTTGGTGCCTACGCTGCCGGTCGGCTGTTCGGCCGCCACAAGCTGGCGCCCACCATCAGTCCCGGCAAGACCTGGGAAGGGGTGTTGGGCGGGCAGCTGCTCGTGGCGGCGGCCTGCGCCGCGCTGCTGAGGTATCTACCCGAAGCCATGATCGACGAAGTGCAGCTTGGGGCCTGGCTTTTTTTGTTGGCCGCAGTGACCGCCGCGATCTCTGTGGTGGGCGATCTCTTTATCAGCGTACTTAAGCGCCAGCGGCAGCTCAAAGACACCGGCCGCGTCATCCCGGGCCACGGCGGAATTCTCGACCGGTTCGACAGCGCGTTTGCCGCTGCGCCGTTTTTCCTTTGTGGTCTATTGCTGACGAGGTGGTAGGGTCCTGGGCTAGAAGAGGGTCGCTTTTCAGACCGCGTTAGCGCCAATAATAAGGTGCACCGCTCCGGCACTGGCCGGCGTCGACGGTTTCTTCAACCGTTTCGACCGACACTCAAGCCTGGTGCCTGGACGTTAAGTGAGGCCGAGGGGTATCCCGGCCGATGATTCAGAGCGGCGTCTAACTGGCTCCGCTGAGGTCACTCCAACCGATGGCCTATTGAAAAGTGGCGTCATGGGGCTTAAGAACTACAACAGATCATAGGAAGTGCAAGGCATGGGTGAATTTCTCGGCTCGGTCTGGTGGCTGATTGTGGCGTTAGGCCTTCTGGTCACGTTTCACGAGTTTGGTCACTACTGGGTGGCTCGCCGTTGCGGCGTCAGGGTTTTGCGGTTTTCCGTCGGCTTTGGTGCGCCCCTGATGCGGCGTGTGGGGCGCAACGGCACCGAGTGGGTGCTGGCCGCGCTGCCCCTCGGCGGTTACGTCAAAATGCTCGACGAGCGCGAAACGCCAGTGGCGGCCGTCGAGCGGCACGAGTCTTTTAACGCCAAATCGCTGGGCCAACGCTCGGCGATCATCGCTGCCGGCCCGATTTTTAACCTCTTTTTTGCACTGTTCGCCTTCTGGCTGATGTTTATGGTCGGCGTTTCGGAGCTCCGGCTCCTGCTCGGCGACACCAGCGGTCTGGCGGCGCGGGCGGGGCTCCAGCGTGGTGACCAGGTGGTTGCCGTCGACGGCAACGAGACCCAGACGCTGACGCATGCCAGCATCGAACTCCTCGGCCACGCGCTGGACCGACGCGACGTGACCATCGTCGCTGAAGACGCGGCGGGCCGGCAGCGAACGGTTGAGCTCGAGCTTTCCCGGCTGCCGGACGACTTCAACGAAGAAAAGCTGCTGGAGGAGACCGGTCTGAACCTGCACACTTCTCGAGGTCGACCCTTTATCGACCGGGTTATCGAGGGTGACGCGGCTGATCAGGCGGGCATCCAGGCCGGTGATCTGATCCTTACTGTCGGGGGTGACCCGGTCAGCACCTCGCTGGCCCTGTCGGAGGCGGTGCAGCGTCACGCCAGACCCGACGAGGCGCTGGAGGTTGTCGTCAGACGGGGGGAGACGCGGATGCGCTTTGACGTGCAGCCTCAGCTGACGGGCCGTGGCGAAGAGCAGCGATATGTGCTCGGTCTCTACCCCTACGACCCCGAAGACAAGCGTTTTTGGACGATTTTTCAGTACGGACCGCTGGAGTCCGTTGGCGCAGCCTTCTCAGAAAGCTATCGCATCACCACCGCAACCGTGGGGCTGATCGGGCGCATGTTGACCGGTTCTGCATCCCTCAAGAATCTTTCCGGACCAATCTCCATTGCACAATACGCCCGGGATTCCGCGCGCCTTGGCCTGTCCCGCTTTCTCTTTTTCCTGGGCGTGCTGAGCCTGTCGCTGGCTATTCTGAACTTTCTGCCCATACCGATGCTCGACGGCGGTCAGCTGTTCTATAACCTAATTGAATGGGGCACCGGTAAACCGGTTTCCGAAAGAGTCCAGATCGCCGGCCAATACGTCGGGCTGACGATGCTGTTTGGCCTGATGACGCTCACCTTTTATAACGATATTTTACGATTAATGTCGTAGCTTCGGCCTCGCCAGCCGGCACGGCAGGAAATCGCGCTGAACACCACAACTGTGGGCCCAGGCAGGGTAAACTGCGCACCGTTGCAGGCGGCCTTAGGTAAAACGAGGGCGTGACTAGAAAGGTGTTGCAGAAAATGGATAACCATCAACGAAGCCTGGCGGCGCGCCAATGGCCGATCGGGCTCATGCTGCTGCTGGTCAGCGTCTGTATCAGCGCAGCTGAGCCGTTCCAAATCTCCGATATCCGTGTTGAGGGGCTGGAACGTATTTCCGCGGGCTCTGTGTTCAACTATCTGCCGGTTGAGGTTGGCGATACGCTGACCGACGACAAGACCGCAGACGCCATGCAGGCGCTGTTCCGCACGGGCTTTTTCGAAGACATCGAGTTTGACCGCGAGGGCAATATCCTGGTGGTCCGGGTCAGCGAGCGTCCCGCGATTACCGAAATCAGCCTCGAGGGCAACAAGGACATCAAATCTGAAGACCTGCTCCGAGCCTTATCGGATTTTGGCCTGTCGGAGGGTGACGTCTTTGAACGCCGAACGCTGGAACGTGTGCAGCAGAGCCTGACGAAGGAGTACTACAACCGAGGCAAGTACAACGTGCTGGTCGACGCGTCGGTGGACGAATTGCAGCGCAACCGCGTCCGCGTCAACATCGAAATCACCGAAGGTGACGCGGCCACGATCAAGCACATCAACGTCGTGGGCAACACGGTCTTCACCGATGAGGAAATCCTGGAGGATTTTGAGTCGAGTACCGGCAACTGGCTGTCGTGGTACTCCCGGGATGACCAGTACTCGCAGGAGAAGCTTCAGGGGGATCTCGAGTCACTGCAGTCGTACTATATGGACCGCGGCTACATCGATTTTGAGATCGAGTCCACGCAGGTCAGCATCAGCCCCGACCGCAAAGACATCTACATCACCGCCAACGTTCGCGAGGGCGACCTCTTTACGATATCCGAGGTCCAGATTACCGGCGATCTGGTTCTCCCGGAGGAAGACCTGCGCCGATTCATTGTGCTGCGAGAAGGACAGACCTTCTCCCGTCGGCTGCTGGAGGCCAGCACCGAAAACATCACCCAGCGGCTGTCAGGCGTCGGCTACGCGTTCGCCGACATCAATCCGATTCCCGATATCGATAAAGAGAGCAAAACCGTAAAGCTTACGCTGCTGGTCGATCCCGGGCAGCGTGTTTACGTGCGGCGGGTGAACTTCACGGGTAATTCCAAGACCAAGGACGAGGTGCTGCGCCGGGAGATGCGCCAGTTTGAGGGGTCGGTGTTTTCTCAGTTCATGGTCGATCGATCACGACTGCGCCTGCAGCGACTCAGCTTCATCGAAGAGGTGAACATCGAAACGCCCCGCGTTTCGGAAGATCAGGTGGACGTCAATATCGCGATCAAAGAACGTACCGCCGGTTCGTTCACCTTTGGTCTAGGTTTCTCCCAGGTAACGGGCATTCTCGGCAGTCTGTCAATTAACCAGGAGAACTTCCTGGGCTCCGGCAAACAGGCTGGGGTCAGCCTGCAGAATTCGAGGTTTTTCAGCCGCTTCGACCTGTCCTACGTCGATCCCTATTGGACAGAAGACGGGGTAAGCCGCGGATACAACCTCAGTATCCGGGAGCTCGATCAGGGCGAAGCGAACATCGCCAGCTACCTGGCGGATACCAAGGCGCTGTCCACGAGCTTCGGCATACCCATCACCGAAGTCGATCGCGTGAGGCTGCTGATCGGCGTCGAGGACACGGCGATCACGCCGTTCCTGGGCGTTGGACCCGATATCTTTGAGGAACTGGTGTTTTACGATCTCGGTGAGTACTGCGACCTTCGGACAGACCCCGGCCCGCCGGTCACGGCGATCGACCCGAACTGTTTCTCACCGGCAGACGTACCGGCAGACCAGCCGCCTGATCAAACCGGTTACCGGACGATCGACAACGCGCTCACGTTGCGTACCGAGCTGCTCTGGTCCCGCGACTCTCGAAATCGATTCTTCAGCCCAACGCGTGGGTCCATTCAGCGGGCGGGTTTGGAAATTGCAGTTCCGGGCAGCACGATCGAATACTTCAAGATGTCGTATAACGCCC
This sequence comes from Pseudomonadota bacterium, assembly GCA_039033415.1. Lineage (NCBI taxonomy): Bacteria > Pseudomonadati > Pseudomonadota > Pseudomonadota bacterium. The sequence goes on from JBCCCR010000006.1 coordinate 151,166, forward strand.
GCAAATATTTCCCCTTGAGCCGGAGCTTCACCTTCGCGCTGTCGGGTGACCTCGGCTACGGCGACACCTACGGCGACGCCGGAGACTCGGAGTTCGGTCTGCCGTTCTTCGAACACTTTTTTGCCGGCGGCGTGCGGTCGGTCCGTGGCTACGAAGACAATACGCTAGGACCGAGGGTGGCACGAGTCTTGGGAGAAAATCCCGATACTGGTGAGCCGATCTTCGACCCAAACCCCCGTCCAATCGGCGGCGACCTTAAAATTACCGGCTCCGCTGAGCTGTTTTTCCCGATACCGTTCGCTAAGAACAGCAACACAACCCGCCTGTCGTGGTTTGTCGACTTCGGCCAGGTCTACGAAGATTTGGATGCGTTCGACGCGGGCCAGATGCGCTATACCACCGGGCTGTCACTCCAGTGGCAGGCGCCGGTCGGTCCGGTGATTATCAACCTGGTTGCGCCGCTGAACGACGAACCTGGCGACGAAACCGAGACGCTGCAGTTTGCCTTTGGCAATTTTTTCTAGCTTCTCGATGCGCTGAATCCGGCAACCGTTCAAGGACTTGAGCAACGGGTTTTTGCTAGCATACGGTCCTTGTACGAACGGTCTTCGGTGATTTGAGCAAGCGGCCAATTTCTCTTCGACTGCTGCTGGCAGCGTTCCTGGCAGGCATTACTGTGCTGTCAGGAGTCGCGCAGGCGCAGGAGGTTGAGGGTTCAGCCCCCGGTCGAATCGGCTACGTAGACTTTGAATTCCTGCTGGAGAGCTCCCCCCAGCGGAAGATCCGCAAAGAAGCGCTGCAGGCCCGCTTTGAGGGCCGCTACCTGGAAATCGACACCAATGAAAAGGAGCTGGAAGAGCTGGAGGACCGTCTGGTGAGGGACACCGCCGTGATGAGCGAAGAGCGTCGCCAGGCCCTGGAGCGGCAGATACGCAATCTGCGCCGTGACGTCCAGCGCTCCAAGGAAGACCTCGCTGAAGACGTGTCGCTGGCGCACGATGAGCAGCTGAAGAGGCTCCGAGACGAAATCTACGTGGTCGTGGAGCGGTATGCCAAAGACGAAGGGTATGACCTGATCCTCGCCTCGCCGGCCATCTACTATTCCGAGTCCATCGATCTGACCCAGCGTCTGCTGGAACGGCTGGAGGAAGCCAGTCGCATCCCGTCGACGGCGGTCAACTGACCAGCAGCCTAGATGCACCCAGAACCCCCTACCCTGACGCTAAAGGAGCTGGCGAATCAGCTCGGTCGACCGTTTCGCGGCGACCCGGATCTCCCGCTAAGCGGCTGCGCGACGCTCAGCCGCGCCGGCGAGGGCGATCTCAGCTTTCTGGCCAACCCACGATACCGGTCGGACCTCCACGACTGCCAGGCCGGCGCCGTGATTCTGCGCGAGGAAGACAGCGAGGGGTACAGCAGGGGTGTCATCATCAGCCCCGATCCCTACCTGGATTACGCCCGCGGTGCAGCCAATTTTGACCCGAGTGGGCACTTCGTTCCCGGCGTCCATCAGAGCGCCGTCGTCGGCGAAAACGTAACGCTGGGCGAAGGGTGCTGGATCGGCGCCAACAGTGTCCTCGAGCCTGGCGTCACCATCGGGCGCAACGTCTTTATCGGCGCCGGCTGCGTGGTTGGCCCCGGCTGCGTCATTGGTGACAACAGCAGGCTCACGGCGCAGGTCACGCTGGTCAGTCGCGTCAAGCTGGGTCAGCGCGTGATCATCCACCCCGGCGCCGTGCTGGGGGCTGACGGGTTTGGGCTCGCCCGCGATGCGTCCGGCTGGGTGAAAGTGCCGCAGCTGGGCGGCGTTGAGCTGGGCGACGACTGCGAGATCGGCGCGAACACCACCATCGACTGCGGCGCGCTGGATAATACGACGCTCGAGAACGACGTCCGCCTGGATAACCAGATCCAGGTCGGCCACAACGTTTTTATCGGTGCCCATACCGCTATTGCGGGCTGTGTTGCCATCGCCGGCAGCGCTCGAATCGGTCGCAACTGCATGGTTGCCGGCGGCGCCGGATTCGCCGGCCACATCAAGGTCGCTGACGGCGTGACCGTGACCGCCATGACCATGGTGACGCACGACATCAAGGAACCCGGCGGCACCTATTCCTCCGGCATTCCGTTTCAGCCCGCCAGCACCTGGCGCCGCAACGTGGCGCGGCTGCGCAATCTCGATCAGCTGGCCCGGCGCCTGCTTAAACTTGAAAAGGACTCCCAGTGACTGACAAAGACAACAACAGTAAGGTCGTGGATATCGAAACCATTTTCCGGGCGCTTCCGCACCGCTACCCTTTTCTGCTGGTCGACCGCGTGGTGGACTACGAGACCGGCAAGTGGGTGAAGGCCATTAAAAACGTCACGATCAACGAGCCGTTTTTCCAGGGCCATTTCCCCGACCATCCGGTGATGCCGGGCGTGCTGATCCTCGAGGCCATGGCGCAGTGTGCTGGCGTTCTGTGTTACCTGAATACGATCGACGACCCGCAGGATAGCCCGATGTTCTATCTGGTGAAGATCGACAATGCTCGCTTCACCCGGCTCGTCGGCCCCGGGGACCAGCTGCACATGGAAGTACGCCTGAAGCGCATGCTGCGCAACATGGGGCAGTACGAGTGCTCCGCGGAGGTTGACGGCGAAAAGGTGGCCAGCGCGCAGATCCTGTGCGCTGAGCGGAGCGCTACATGATTCATCCACAGGCGGTGGTGGACTCCACAGCGGAGCTCGCCGAGGACGTCGAAGTTGGTCCGTTTTCGTTTATCGGCCCCGGCGTCACAATCGGCGCAGGATCGGTGATCGGCCCCCACGTGGTGGTCAAAGGGCCCACCACCATCGGCAAAAACAATCGGATCTTTCAGTTCGCGTCGGTGGGTGAAGAGCCACAGGACAAGAAGTTTCTACCCGAGCATGACACCCGGCTGGAAATCGGCGACGGCAACACGATCCGTGAGTACTGCACCATCAACCGCGGCACGGTGGGCGGCGGCGGAGTCACCCGCATCGGCGATCGAAACTGGATCATGGCTTATGTGCACATCGCCCATGATTGCATCATCGGCAACGACACCACCTTCGCCAACTGCGCTTCCCTGGCCGGCCACGTTGAGGTCGAAGACCACGCCATCCTGGGCGGATTTTCCCTCATCCATCAGTTCTGCCGGGTCGGGCGAAACGCGTTCACCGCCATGGGTGCCAGCGTCAACCGGGACGTGCCTCCTTACGTGGTGGTCGCCGGCAAGATGTCGGAGCCGCGCGGGATCAATTCGGAGGGGCTACGTCGACGCGGCTTCTCCGCTGAGCAGATCGCGGCCGTCAAGCGCGCGTACAAAATGCTGTACACCCAGGGCCGGCCGCTGAGCGAGGCGCTGGAACAGATCCGCGAGCTCGCCGCCGAATGGGAGGAAGTGGCGCCCATGGTGGAGTTTATTCAGAAAAGCCAGCGCAGCATCCTGCGCTAGAGCATGGTCAGCAGCAACACCGATCCGCGCCACATCGTGCTGGTCGCCGGAGAATCCTCGGGCGATCGGCTGGGTGCCGGCCTGGCAAGTCAGCTACGGGCCCGATACCCGGACGTCAAGCTGTCGGGCATTACCGGCCAGGCGATGAACGCTGCCGGCGTCGAAAGCTGGTACGACTGTCAGGCGCTCGCCCTGATGGGTTTTGCCGAGGTGGTGGGACACCTGCCGGAACTCCTGCGTCTGCGCCGGACCATTCGGCAGCGTATGCTGGACGACCCGCCGGACTGTTTCATTGGTATCGATGCACCGGACTTTAATCTGGGACTGGCCCGAAAGCTCAAGGCAGCAGGCATCCCCGCCGTGCACTATGTAAGCCCCTCGATCTGGGCCTGGCGTCAGGGCCGCGCTGGAAAAATTGGGCGCTGTATCGATCTGATGCTGACCCTGTTTCCCTTCGAACCGCAGATCTATGAGCGCTACCAGGTCCCGGCCCGCTTTGTTGGCCATCCAAGCGCGCAGGCGGTGGCGCTCGAACCCGACCGCGCCGCGGCTCGCCGGGAGCTGGGCATCCCGGACGACGTGCAGCTGGTCGCCCTGCTGCCCGGCAGCCGCGGCGGCGAAATCAAGCGCCTCGGTCCGGTGATCGCCGCCGCCGCGAGACGCATCCTGGCCGAGAAGCCGGAGGTGCGGTTTGTCACCCCCACCGCAACGGCCGCCACGCGACAGCGCTTCAGCCAGATGCTGGCAGCCGAGGGGCTGGGGGATCGCGTCGAGCTGCTGGAGGGACAATCTTTCACCGCGCTTTGCGCCGCTAATGCGGCCATTATCGCCTCCGGCACCGCCACGCTGGAGGCGTTGCTTTGCAAGACGCCGATGGTGGTCACCTACCGGATTTCGCCGATCACCCACCTGATCGTAAGAGTGACCCGCATGATGAAGGTCGACCAGTTTTCTTTGCCGAACGCGCTGGCCGGAGAGCGGCTGGTCCCCGAGCTGATGCAGGCTGCGGCGACCCCCGAGGGTCTGGCCGAGGAAGCGCTGGCGCTGCTCTCCGATTCGCCGCGCCGGAGCCATATGATCCAACGATTTGCCGAAATTCATCAAAGCCTTCGCTCCGACACCAGCGCCGGCGACGAGGTGGCCGCCTTTCTCGCCGAACGTGGAGGGTCGCGGTGAACACTGCGGGCGTCGACGAGGCAGGCCGGGGCTGTCTGGCCGGACCAGTCGCAGTGGCCGCGGTGGTGCTCAATCCCGACCTCAACTGGGATTGGGTAGATGATTCGAAAAAGCTAAGTGCCCCGCAGCGTGCGGAGATGGCGGAAAAGATCCGCGCCGGCGCGCTGGACTACACCCTCGAAATGATCGATGTTGTGACCATCGACAAAATCAACATTCTTCAGGCAACGCTGCTCGGGATGAAGCGCTGCGTAGAGCGCCTGGCGCAGCCGCCGGCAGAAGTACTGATCGACGGCAACCGAACGCCTGACGTGACGCTTCCCTGCAAAGCGATTGTGGGTGGTGATGCGCTGGTGAAGTGTATTGGTGCGGCATCGATCCTCGCAAAAACGGCCCGTGATGACCTCATGACCGAGCTGGACCGCCAATATCCCGAGTACGGCTTCGCCAGCCACAAGGGCTACGGCACGCCGCAGCACCTGGCCGCGCTGCGGTCCTTGGGACCTACCCCGCTGCATCGCTCCAGCTTTGCGCCGGTTAGAGCGATGATTCAGGGAGAGCTCCTGTGACCCCCTGGTTTTCCCATCTGTCGCTCCACACGGAGTATTCGCTGGTCGACAGCACGCTGCGGATCAAACCGCTGGTTCAGCAGGCCGCTGCGATGGAGATGCCGGCCCTGGCAATGACCGATCAGCACAACCTGTTTGGGCTGGTGAAGTTTGTGCGGGCCGCGGAGGGTGCCGGCATCAAACCTCTCGCCGGTGCCGATCTTTGGCTGCTGGACGAGGAGGCCGACAGCCCAGCGCGCTGCACGGTGCTGTGCCAGAACCAAACCGGCTATCGCAACCTGTCGGCCCTGCTGTCTCGCTCTTTTGCGACACGCCAGTCACACGCCCTGCCCTGCGTGGACCCCGAGTGGCTGCTGACGCATAACGACGGGCTGATTGTGCTGACCGGCCAGCAGCAGGGTCCCGTGGGGCGCCTGCTGGCGGACGGCAAACCCAACCGCGCCAGCGACACGCTCGCGCGCTGGGCAGCGGCACTGCCCGATCGGCTTTACGTGGCTATCTCGCGCGTTGGGCGGCCCGGCGAAGAAGAGTATCTGGAGCAGGCCCTCAAGCTGGCTCATGCTCACCAGTGCCCGGTGGTGGCGGTCAACGACGTCCGCTTTCTAACGATGCAGGACTACGCCGCTCACGAAGCCCGGGTCTGTATCAACCAGGGTCGGCTGCTCGACGACCCCGGCCGGCCGCGGGACTATTCCGATCAGCAGTATCTGCGTTCGGCTCGCGAGATGGCGGAGCTGTTTCACGATCTGCCGGAAGCGCTGGAGAACACGGCGGAGCTGGCGCAGCGGTGCAATTTACACCTGGAGCTCGGCCAGTACTTTTTGCCCGCGTTCCCGCTGCCCGATGGGCAAACCGAGGCCAGCTATCTGGAACAGCAGTCGCTGCAGGGGCTCGAGGAACGTCTCCAGTCTCGACCGCCCACCTCGATCGCCCGCGCCGACTACGACGCGCGGCTGAGTCACGAGCTAAGCGTCATTGGCCAGATGGGGTTTCCCGGCTATTTTCTGATTGTCGCAGACTTCATCTCTTGGGCCCGCCAGCAGTCGATTCCCGTCGGACCGGGGCGCGGATCAGGCGCCGGGTCGCTGGTGGCGTACGCACTCGGCATCACCGATCTCGATCCCCTGGACCACGACCTGCTCTTCGAGCGTTTTCTGAATCCAGAGCGCGTGTCCATGCCCGACTTCGATATCGACTTCTGCATGGACCGTCGCGATGAGGTGATCGCGTACGTTGCCGAACGTTATGGACGTGAGAAGGTTTCGCAGATCATCACCTTTGGCACGATGGCGGCAAAAGCCGTGGTGCGTGACGCAGGCCGGGTGCTGGGTCTGCGTTACGGCTTTGTCGACGAGGTCGCCAAGCTGGTTCCCAACACGCTGGGGATTACGTTGGAAGGCGCGCTGAAAGAATCGGCCGAGCTGGCCGAAAGGGTCGATACCGACGACGACGTGGCGCAGCTCATGGAAACCGCGCGCTCCCTCGAAGGGCTGACCCGCAACGCCGGCAAACACGCCGGCGGCGTGGTGATCGCACCACGCCCGCTGGAGTACTACACCCCGCTCTACAGCGAGACGGCGGGTGAAAGTGTGGTTTCCCAGTTCGACAAAGACGACGTTGAGGCCATCGGCCTGGTGAAGTTTGACTTCCTCGGCCTGCGTACGCTCACCATCATCGACTGGGCCGTGAGCGCCATCAATCATCGGCCCGACCAGCCGGCGCTCGACGTCGACTCCCTGCCGATGGACGACGCGGCAGCATTCAACCTGCTCAAGGCGTGCCAGACCACCGCCGTTTTCCAGCTCGAATCTCGGGGCATGAAAGAGCTGATTCGCCGACTGCAGCCCGGCAGCTTCGACGACATCGTGGCGCTGGTGGCGCTGTACCGACCCGGGCCGCTCGACTCCGGCATGGTGGACACCTATGTGGACTGCAAACACGGCCGGCAGGAGGTGCGCTACCCCCACGACGAGCTCGAGCCGATTCTCGAACCCACCTACGGCGTCATTCTCTATCAGGAGCAGGTGATGCAGATCGCCCAGGTGATGGCCGGCTATACGCTCGGCGGCGCCGACATCCTGCGTCGGGCGATGGGTAAGAAGAAGCCGGCGGAAATGGCCAAGCAGCGATCCATATTTGTTGACGGCGCTACCGCCCGGGGGATCGACGGCGCCCTGGCGGAGTCGGTCTTCGACCTGATGGAAAAGTTTGCCGGCTACGGTTTTAATAAGTCGCACTCCGCCGCTTACGCGCTGCTGTCCTACCAGACCGCGTTCCTGAAAGCCCACTATCCCGGCGAGTTCATGGCGGCGGTGCTGTCCGCGGATATGGACAATACCGACAAGGTGGTTGTGCTGATCGACGACACCAAGCAAATGGGCTTGGAGCTGCTAGCGCCGGACGTCAATCAGTCCGCTTATGCCTTTAAGGCCCTCGACGATCATCAGGTGCTGTACGGCCTGGGTGCGATCAAAGGCCTCGGGCGCAGCGCCATCGATGCCTGCATCGAGGAACGCGATCAACACGGGCCTTTTACCGACCTGCTTCAGCTGTGCAACCGAGTGGATATGTCCCGCCTCAACAAGCGGGGCCTAGAGGCCCTGATCATGGCTGGTGCGCTGGACTGCCTGGGCCAGAACCGGGCCACCCTCTTTGCCTCCCTGCCGGAGGTAATGAAAGCGGCGGAGCAAAGTGCCCGGGATCGAGCCGCCGGCCAGAGCGATCTGTTTGGCGCGCCGGCACCGGTCGCGAAGGCCGATCCGACCCTGACCGTGCTGGCCGATTTTGACGACGACCGCCGCCTGCGCGGCGAGCGGGACACGCTGGGGCTTTACCTGTCGGGCCACCCACTGGACCCTTACCGGTCCTCGCTGGAAAACGTGGTCAACTGTCCGCTGGGCGGGATCGACAAGCGCTTTGGCAAGCTCAACAGCGACAACCGACGCGGCGTTCCGGCGACCCTCGCCGGATTGATCATGGGGCTGCGCAAGCGCGGCGAGCGCAATGCGTTTGCCCAGCTTGATGACGGTACGGGCAGAATTGAACTCGCGTTCTTTGGCAAAGCGATGGGTGAGAACGTTGAGCTGCTGAACAATGACCAGCTGGTGGTCGCTGAGGGAAACCTGCTGCCGGACGACGTCTCCGGCAGCGTCAAGATGCGCGTTGAGCGACTGAAGACGATCGACGACACGCTCGCTAGCTACGCTCGCGCTCTGCGCCTGACGCTCAATCGCACCCAGCTGGATCTCGCAGCGCTGCGCGAGACGCTGCTGCCTCACCAGCCGGGCAATACGCCCGTCGTGCTGAGCTACCACAACGACACGGCCGAAGCTCACATCCAGCTCGGCGATGCCTTCAACGTCAAACCCACCCGGAGCCTGCTCGAAGGACTGACCGGCGTCCCCGGCGTGGCCGGCGCTCGGCTGCTGTTCAGCGAGCTTCTGGAAACCGATAACGCGTATAATTAGCCGCATGACGCAATCCGAAGCCAACTACCTGGATTTTGAACAGCCAATCGCGGAGCTGGAGACCAAGATCCACGAACTCCGTAACGTCAGTTCTGACAACGCTATCAACATCGAGGAAGAGGTTGAGCGGCTGCAGGAAAAGCTGCGCAACAAAACCGAGTCCATTTTCTCGAGTCTCGATGCTTGGCAAATTTCCAAGCTGGCCCGGCACCCAAACCGCCCTTATACCCTCGACTACGTGGAGCACCTGACCGAAGAATTCCATGAGCTGCACGGCGACCGGGCGTTTAAAGACGACCCGGCCATCGTCGGCGGGCTAGCGAGGCTCGGTGGACATCGGGTCATGCTGATCGGCCAGCAGAAAGGACGCAGCACCAAACAAAAGGTCCTGCGCAACTTCGGCATGCCGCGGCCCGAGGGTTACCGCAAGGCGATGCGGCTCATGGAGACCGCGGAACGATTCGGCCTGCCGATCGTCACGATGATCGATACGCCTGGCGCCTATCCCGGAATCGGGGCTGAGGAACGCGGCCAGAGCGAGGCGATTGCTAAGAACCTCCAGGTCATGGCGGGACTGCGCGTGCCGATCATCTGCTGCGTCATCGGCGAAGGGGGCTCCGGTGGCGCCCTGGCCATTGGGGTCGGCGACCACCTGATGATGCTGGAGTACAGCACCTATTCGGTGATTTCACCGGAGGGCTGTGCGTCGATCCTTTGGAAAAGCTCGTACTGACCAAGGACGCCGCCAGCGCTATGGGAATCACTTCCGAAGCGCTGAAGAAGCTCAAGCTGATTGACGAGATTGTGCCCGAGCCTCTCGGTGGTGCACACCGAGACCCGAAGGCTATGGCTAGCACGCTCCAGGCGGCGATCTGTACCAAACTGGAGAATCTCGCAGCGCGGGACACCGATTCTCTCCTCTCCGAACGCTACCAGCGGCTGATGGCTCTCGGTCGCTTCAAGGGTGACTGACCAGCCCGTCGAGCTACTGCAACGGGCCTTCGCCGAGCTGAAGCCCAAGCGGGTCATCGTCGCCTTCAGCGGGGGGCCGGATTCCACCGCACTGCTGCTGCAATCCATCGAGTGTTTCCGGGGACCTCTGCGCGCGGTCCATGTCAATCACGGCATTCATGCTGATTCGGATCGCTGGGCCGCACACTGTCGCGACGTGGCCGAGAAACTCGATGTACGTTTTGAGTGTTTGGCTGTCCCCAGCGACCAGCTGCCCAGCCAGCCGAACGAAGGTCAGCTGAGGGACGCCCGCTACGCGCTGCTGGCTCAGGCGTTGAGCGAGGACGATGTGCTGCTAACGGCCCACCACGCTGACGACGTGGCCGAAACGGTGCTGCTCGCTGCGCTGCGCGGCGGCAGCAGCCACGAGCTTGCGGGCATCCCGCGCCTCCGACCGCTGGGTAGGGGCCAGGTTTGCCGACCGTGGCTGGCCGTGTCGCGAGAAACGTTGATCGCTCTGCTCAAAAAGTCCGACTTTGCCTGGCTCGAAGACCCGACCAACGCGTCATCCGAGGTGCGGCGCAGCTTTCTGAGACAGCACATCATGCCGACGCTGGCTGAGCGTTGGCCCGACGCGGCAGCCAGTCTCGCCGCCACCGCCCAGCGCCAGAGCCAAACCGCGGCAGCGCTGGACGAGCTCGTCGATCGTCACCTGTCGGTCCACTCGGAGCCATCAACTTCGATCAGCGCAGAGGCACTGGATCCGCTATCACTTGAGACGCAGGTCCTGGTGCTGCAGCGCTGGCTGACAACCCACGGCGTCGAACTACCGCCGGCACGCCGGCTCCGCGAGCTGCTCCAGCAGCGCGCCACCTGCGCCGACGACCGCCACCCCGAACTGTCGCTGGCGAAGCACCACCTGCGGAGCTATCGCCGCCATCTCTTTCTGGTACGCCACAAACCGCAACCGTCCTCCACCCTCAACACGCTGCGTTGGACCCCGGCCAGCCAGCCTGCGTTGACGCTACCCGATGGATCGAAGCTCACCTGGCAGGGCGAGGAGCCGCTGTCCGAGCTCACGGTTTCGACCGGTTTGCTTCGACGCTCGGTGAAGCGGGAGGGTGATAGTCAACACCGAAATTTGAGCAAAATTTTCCAGCAGCTGGGTATTCCACCCTGGTCACGCGCCGCGACCCCCTTGGTCTTTCAGGGTGAACTGTTGGTCCAGATCGGTAACGCGTGGCGCAGCCGACGCCTGGCGGCGTTCCTAAGTGAGCGCCAGCAGGAGCTGACCTGGAAATCGGTGTAGCGCATGAGGTCGGCAACGGTTGCTATTCGGCGCCGGCAATTCCATTATGCGTCGCTTGATCAGACCACGAGACCATGATGGCAAAAAAGGATTCCACACCAGATTTTGAACAGTCGCTGGCCGAGCTGGAAACGCTGGTGGAGCAGATGGAAAGTGGTGAGCTCACGCTCGAGAATTCGTTGGCACAGTTTGAAAGGGGCATGGAGCTGACCAAAACCTGCCAGGTGGCCCTCCATGCCGCCCAGCTGCGTGTCGATACGCTGCTGGAACAACCCGCCGACGAGGGAGCCGGGCCGCTTGAAGACTCGGATTGATGCGCTAACCCGGCAAATTAACGACGTACTTGCGACGCATCTGCCGACCGCCGACGTCGCGCCGGAGCGGCTTCATGAGGCGATGCGTTACGCTGTTTTCAACGGCGGTAAACGAATCAGACCCCTGTTCAGCTATGGTGCCGCCGCGGCTCTCAAGGTGGACGATCGCCAGGTGGACGACATCGCAGCCGCGGTGGAGCTAATACACGCCTACTCGCTGATCCACGATGACCTGCCGGCGATGGATGACGACGACTTGCGGCGTGGCAAACCCTCAGTCCATCGACAGTTCGACGAAGCCCTGGCCATTCTCGCGGGTGACGCCCTGCAGGCGTTGGCCTTTCGGGTGCTGGTGCAAGGCGCCGCCGACAAAGCCGACGTGGCGGTGACCGCGCTGGCGGACGCCTGCGGATCGGTGGGGATGGCCGGGGGTCAAGCCGTCGACCTGGCGGCGGTTGGCAAAACGCTGACGCTCGATCAGCTTTCCGGGATGCACCGGCTGAAAACCGGCGCCCTCATACGCTGCTCACTGGCGCTCCCGGCGCTGCTCTATAGCGCCGATGCTGCGCACGTAACCGCGCTGACCACCTACGGCGAAGCCGTGGGGCTGGCGTTCCAAATCCATGATGACGTGCTGGACGTCGAGGGCAGCACCGAAGAACTGGGCAAGCCGTCCGGCTCTGATAGCGACAGCAATAAGCCCACCTACCCTGCCTGCATCGGGCTGGACGCCTCCCGGACTATGGCCAACCGGCTGGTGGAGGAAGCCCGGGATCAGCTCACGTTGCTGCCTGGCGACACCGAGCTGCTCGCCTACCTGGCGGGCTTCAGCATCGAACGCCGAAGCTGAACGAAAGCGCTGCTGCTGGTTCGCTTTTTGCTCGGCCGCTCGCGCGTGCCTTGCCGGTCAGCTTTCAGCGTCGGGCTGATTTTCCGGGGCGGCTACCCGAAACTCCGCCAGCGACTCGCAGCGTTTGCAGATGTCGATGATCAGCGGAAAGGGGGTGAGATCGCAGCCGTACCGCCGCGCGTTGTACACCTGAGGGACCAGAAAACAGTCGGCCATCGTCGGCGTATCACCCTCGCAGAATTCGCCCGTGGTGGGGCTGCCGGCCAGCATCGATTCAAAGGCTGAGAAGCCTTCGGTCATCCAGTAATTCATCCACTGAACCCGATCTTTGCCTTTGATGCCCAGCTCCTTGTCGAGATACATGTTGACACGGAGGTTGTTCAACGGGTGAATGTCGCAGGCGATGATCTGCGCCAGCGACCGCACCCGACCGCGAGCGCGAATCTCTGACGGCAGCAGAGGCGCTTCGGGATAGGCCTCATCGAGGTACTCCAGAATGGCCATGGACTGACGGTAGACCCTCCCACCATCGGTCAACACCGGCACCAGACCCTGAGGATTCAGCTCGAGAAAGGGCGCCCGATGATGTTCTCCCCCGTCACGCAGCAGGTGGATCGGCACCAGGTCGTACTCGAGTCCCTTGAGATTCAGCGCAATCCTGACCCGATAGGCGGCGCTGCTGCGCCAGTATGAGTAAAGCTTCAGATCCATGCTGCTGCTCCCTACTTCTTCTTATTTCTCCCCTCGGAAGGTAGCTTACCAAATGCGCGTCGGCCGGACTGTGGCCCCCGTTGATCCATGGCTCTTCGGCGGGTCGGGGCAGACAATGCCGTTCTCCGCCTGCCTGCTGCAGCCCGCCGCAAAACGTGCGACCATCACCATTTTGCTGCACCCGCCGCATGCCTGACGCCTTCCAGCTCGAGTCCTTTTTCCCGTTTCTGTTATCCCGCCTGTCCAATCGCGTCAGCGCGGGCATTTCCGAAACCTACGCCTCGCGCTATCAGCTGAAGGTCAGCGAGTGGCGCCTCATTTGTCTAATCGGCTGTTATCCGGGCGTTTCAGCCGGCGAAGTCGCTCAGCGAGGTGAACTCGACAAGGTCGCGGTGAGCCGCTCGGTGGCAACGCTGATCAGTCGAGGCTTGATCGAGCGAGAGTTTGACGAGGTAGACCGACGCCGATCGATGCTGCGCTTGAGCGCCGCAGGCCAGGCGATCCTCGATGACATCGCGCCGACCGCTAGTGCCTACAGCAACGCGCTGCTCGAGGCCCTGAGCACGTCGGATCGGGAGGTTTTGGAACGATGTCTCGATCAGTTGTGGCGGCGGGCACGACAGCTGGAATCAGAGGCGGCTGAATCCTAAGGCGGGCCCCGTCAGCGTGCCTCAGCGCCAGCTCTGTCCATACCAGCTGCCGGAATAGGGGGCCACATCAAAGACCTCTCCGGCGCCGAGCCGTTCCTTCAAGCCGTTCCAGAAGGCGGCGGTGAGAAGGTCTTCATGGGATTCGCGGAAGATCGCCAGCTGCGAAGGGGTTAGACCGAGAAAGCTCGGGAACTGGGCCGGAAAGACGTCCTCCGGCGCAACCTCATACCAGACGTCGCTCCCAAACTCCTCGAATTCATAGCGGGCCCGTGGGACGTTGCGAAACCGGCATTCGTCGAGCGAGCAAAGCTCGTCGTAATCATAAAAAATCACCCGACCGCTCCGCGACACCCCGAAGTTTTTCAGCAGCAGATCCCCGGGGAAGATATCGGTCATGGCCAAATCGCGGATTGCCTGACCGTAGTCCAGCACAATGCGCCGCTGCTGTTCTGCGTCGACGCGATTTAGGTAAAGATTAAGCGGCTCTAGCCGACGCTCGATGTAGAGGTGCTGGATCACCAGCTGACCAGCAACAACGCTCACGCTGTCGGCACACTCCTCGCGCAGCTCGGTGAGCACCTCCTCGCTGAAGCGATCCAGCGGAAAGCGCAGCTGCTTAAACTCCTGCGCGTCGACCAAACGCCCTGCGCGGTTGTGCGTATAGACCATCAGATAGCGATCTTTGACGTCCTGGTGCGTGACTTTCTTAGGCGGGGCAAAGCGATCCCGAATCACCTTGAACACAACCGGGTAGCTATCGAGCGTAAAGACCGCCATCACCATCCCTTTGATGCCAGGGGCCGGCACGAAGCGGTCTTCGCCCCGCTGCAGATGGCGATAGATGCCTCGGTATCGCTCGGTCTTCGCCTGCTTGGCACGCCCCAGGATGCTGTAGAGCTCCTCCACGGGTTTGTGGGGAAGGATCCCTTTCAGAAACTTGACCGCGTCCGCGATGCTGATCAGATCAGCGTGGAAGTACGAACGCGAATAGCTGAAAACCGAGCTCGCCTCGTCGACCGCGGTGGTGACCCAGTCCACCCGTATCCCCGGCGCCGGGTTTTCCAGCGCGACGAGCAGCGGCAAGTTTTTTTCAGCCAGACAGATTCGCCCGACGATGAACGCCCGGGTATTGCGATAAAAGAGCGGCCGGATGACCTCCAGATCGCGAATACTCGATACCCCACCGTGTTGGGCCAGCTGGCTGGTGATAGCGTCCCCAAGCCGCCGCACGCAGCGCTGACGGTCTTCCCAGGGCAGCCCCAGGGAATAATCCTGCAGCAGCTGCTGGCAGATTGCGCGAAGATCGCCGGTCCAGGGGTAGCGGAGAATGCTGGGCCGGGAGCTGACATGATCCGTGGGACCAAGCTGAGTTTCGGCAAACTCCAGCGCGGCGTTAACGCCAACGGTGCTGAACCGACGACGACTCACCGAGTTAAAGAAGGTTTTGTTCAGTTCCCGATCGATAGCGTCACCCAGCCGATCTTCGTAATGGCTGCGGGCTTTACCCCAAAGGGCTTCATCACTAACCTGCGCACCCAGGACTTGATCGATGCGGGCGATGGTATCGAGAACGAAGCGGTCGTAGAGTTCGATTCGCCGGCGCGCGTCTTCCTGCGCGCCGGCCCAGTCGCGGGTTTCAAACCGCCGGCCGCTGCTCTGGGTTATGGCCCTGAACTGTTGCCCGTACCGCTCAAATTCCGAGAAAATCAGATCCGAGAGCATGACGTCCAGAGATTGTTTAGGGTTCGAAGTGGTGACCGATGTCAACTGAGATTCACCCGTCGCAGGTACTGAGTTATTGGTTTGGACCTGAACCATATCAGGAAAGAAAATCGCTTTGGTGGGGCGGGAAGAAAAATGATGCGGCCATCATTGAGCGCTGGCGTGTTGCGGTGGAGCAAGCGCTCGCCGGCGGCCTTGAGGAATGGACCGCAACCGCTCAGGGGAACCTGGCGCTGATCCTTCTCAGCGACCAGCTCACCCGCAACGTTTATCGCGGTACCGCGCAAGCGTTTGCCGGCGATGCAATGGCCCGAGCTTGTGTGGCCCGCGGCCTCGAACGCGGTGACCTCGCCCACTACCACCCGCTGGAGGCGGTGTTTTTCCTGATGCCGCTGGAACACCACGAGTCGATGGAGAGCCAGCGCCAGGCCCTGCAGCTGATGCGTGAGTTGCGGGAACAATGCCCGCCCGAACTCCGGAAAATTCTCGACTCCAACATCGAATATGCGCGGTCTCACGGCGAGATCATCGAGCGTTTTGGGCGTTTCCCCCACCGCAACGTCGCCCTGGGGCGGCCGTCGACACCGCAAGAGGCCGCCTACCTGGCCTCCGGTGGGCGCCGCTTTGGCCAGTAGATTCCGTCAGCCGGTTGCCGGCCCGCGGTGCAAAACTTTTTCTAGAACAATAACCTAAACGCCGATTTTCCCGGTTTTACCCCCACCTTCCCGATATTTCCTGACTTTTTTGTTGCCGTCGGCAGAGCACCACTCGATGCTTCTTCGAAATGGGCGGACGGATCGCCGCCCCGCACCCAACACATACTGACGTCAACTGGAGGACCGATGATGCGGTGTTTCTTCTTCGCCCTATTTTTCGCGCTGGCAGCGGCCTCGCCTGCCCTGGCTCAAACCTCCGCTTACGAGGATCAGCTGGTCGACAATCTGGCCCGAGTCGACGCTTGGTACGCCTACCTTCGCAACTTTCCGTCGAGGCCCAACCTGCCTCCCACCGGCGAAGTCGCCGAGCTGGCCACCGCGGTGGCTCAGGTCTACGCCGCCTTTCATGATCAGCACGTCTCAGAGCACGAGGAACGGCTGAAGGCAGAGTTCGACGAGATGGTGATTGCGGGCCTGGTGTCACACTACCCCGTGCTGTCAGACAGGCTCGCCGTCACCACGGCCGTCCTGAGTTCGGGCCGGGCTGCTGATCCCACCGACTACGACTTTCGGCTGGCGCGGCTGACAGAAATGGTTGAGTGGCATTACTTTGCCCTGCCTCTCCTGCTCTATAAGGGCCCAACGCCCTACCATCAAATGTATCGCTCGGCCCAGGAGGCCTACCGCACCGCAACCGGCAAGCGCCCGCCTGAGCTCGACCTGGCCTCGGTCGACTGGCCGAGCGTCGCTGCCCGCGAGCTCGGGTCCACCGAAGTGGTTTCGATCAGCGAAAGGCGTCGTCGCGAGGCCGAGCAGCGCCTGGCGAAGCGCACGGCCCTAACACAAGACATCGCCCAGGCTAACGCGGCGAATCAGGCGCGGATCGCCGAGGAGGTCAGCGCTGCCCAGGCCGCGGCGCAGGCAGAGGTCGCCCGCGAGCTGGCGCGAGCGCAGCAGGTCGCGGTGGATCTTCCCGCAGAGGACAGCTCCGGCTCGTCGTTCTTTTGGCTGGTGCTGCTGGCGGCGGTCGCTGCAGGTGCTGCTTTGGCCTACCGACAAGGTTGGTTAAACCGGCAAATCCTGGACCGGGCCCCCGATGTCCTCGCGGCCACCCAAAAACTCTCTCCGCTCAACCTCAAGAAGGACGGACGCCCATGAAGCCGCGCATCACAAGCATTCTCTTATTGTTGCTGACGCTAAGCTGGACGCCACAGGGTATGGCTCGCTGGCCCTGGGACAGCTCTGCCGTCGACGAGCGCCAGCAGCTCGATCTACACCTCGACGCGCTGGTGACGGCACACGAGAACTTCAAACGCCTCGCCGCGGGGGACGCTCCGCCTCCCTTTGACCCGGCGCAGCTGGCGGACACCGTCGCCGCGCTGAACGATCTGCTTTCCAACTCGATCGACCCGGGCAACGAGAAACACTACCGCGCTACCGTGGAAAGAATTCGCAACTATCTGGACGATCGGATAGACCGGATCGAATACGAAGTGACACGCCTTCAGTTGTCCCGGGATGCGGGCGATCAGGCGCGGCTCGAGCGTTTGATCACGCAAAACTATTTTGCCCTGCCGAAACTTCTGGCGGTGAAAGAGCGCAGCCGCTACGAGCAGCTCGAGGGGATGGCGCGCGCCCAGCTGGGCCTGTGATCTCCACCCCCTGGCCCAGGTGGTCCAGCCGCTGGGTTACTCGATCGCTCGCTACGACTCCAGAGCACGGCTTCGCTCGAGGCGCAGAAACCCTTCAAGCAGCTCCTCGAGAGACCGACGTTGTGCCGCTGAAAGCTGGCAATTGAGCAGGATGTAGCGACAGGTTCGCACAACCTGCCTCCAGCGCGGCCGCTGCGGCAAGCGCTGCAGAGAGAGATACTTCTCCATTGTGCGGGTCCTGACGCGGCCATCGTCAATCGCCACCTGCCAGATACTGCTTTGCTCCGCCAACGCGATCCGGTCATCGCCGGTCACGGCCTCCCACGCGTTGACGCAGGCGAGCATCAGATCGACCAGGGCCTGCCGGTAGGCGGCACGATTTTCCTCCGCCGCCCGCTGCGACTGGTCCGCGATCTGCGCGAGCGCTGCCGTCGCCGTTGCCGCGTCTTCGGATGACTGGATCAGGATCAGCCGGTAGCCGTCGCTTTGATCCAGGGACCGCACCGAGACCGTGGCTCGAGCGCCGTCAGGCGACGCGGCTGTGGTCAGCTCATGGGTGTCCTTCGTGTCTGGATCAATCCGCGTGACCTGCGCCAGGAGCTCGGGATCGACGGCGCGAAGGTTGTCACCATCGGCAAAAGGTTTCGGAAACCAGTCTCGACAGGCGGCGTTTGCGTGCACGATGCGCCCGCCCTCATCGATACACAGCAGCGGATACGGAGTGCTGTCGAGCAGGTCGAGCAGCCGACCGCTCTGACGCGACAGGTCCATCAGCTCGGAACGATGGGCGGCCAGCTCGCCGTGAAGGTGTGCCTCGGCGCGCCGCTTGTTCCGCCAGACCCAGGTCACGATGGTACCCGCCAGCAGCACAAGCATGCCTGCTGACAGCAGGGCGATTCGCTGGCGGCTGACGGTCAGCGCCGCGATCTCGTTGTCCTTCTCCAGCAGCTCGTTGGCTTTCCGCTGCTCGTCGATTTCGATGCGGGTCCTGAGCGCCGAGAAATCCTGGGCAAACTTTGCCTCCAGCAGCTTTTCATAGCCGTCGACGTAATCCTTCATGGCGGCCAGCGCCAGCTCCGGCTCGTTCAGGGAAGTATGGATATCCACCAGCAGCCGCTGCAGCGAAAGCGCGATACGGGCTTGTCGGGTTTCGCGTGCGCGCGCCAGCGCGCCTGTCGCGATGGCTCTGGCCTCCTGGGCACGTCCGAGCTGGAGATAAACCCGAGCAAGCTCGGGCTCGAGCTCGAGCAGCTGCCGTTGCTCCAGTCGGCGAACCAGTTCGGTGGCCTCATCGAGGATCGCCAGCGCGCCCTCTGGATCCCCCTGTGCATTGGCCAGACGCCCCTTGAGTACCAGCACCCGCGCAAGCTCGGCGTTCCGCGTGAGCTGCCGATAGCGCCTCGCAGCGTCATCGAGGTGAGCGGCCGCGGTGGCGAGCTCGCCCGCCGCCATTTCGGTCGCCCCAAGATCCTCGTAGACGTGGGCGATAAAGCTTTCGATGTAGTCCGCGGAGTCGGGGTCCGCCTGTTGGGCGCGCCGGTGTATCGCCAGCGCTCGGTCAAGGTAGAGACGAGCCTCATCGACGCTACCCATATCACGATACACGCCAGCGATGTTGGCCAGGGTCAGCCCGCTCCGATAATCCGCCGGACCTGCCTTGAGCAGCTCAAGAGACCGCTCAAACGCCGCCAGCGATGCACGGTAGTTGCCCATCTCCCGATGGATCGTGCCCAGATCGTTGTGGACGGTGGCGGCGAGCAGATCTCGACCGAGCCTGCGAACGATTTGGAGCGCGGCCTCAAAATACGGCAGCGCCGCCCGATAGTCCTCCTGCCGAAGTTCTATGATCCCCTTTTGCCTCAGCCAGTTGTAGCGATAGAGGTTGTCCTCCAGGAGGCCAGGGTCGCGCAGGAGGGCTGTTTCGAGGTACTGGTTTGCCTTGACCAGCTCATCCCACTGGGCGTGGAGCATGGCCAGATGGATGTAGAGCTTGGTTCGGTCGGACTGAGGTCTCGCGGTGTCATCCAGCCACCGCTCGCACGCGCCGACCAGCGGTCGCGCGTCCTCCGCGCCGCTGGACAGGCACTCGTCAAAATCCGGGGCGGGAGCGCCCCACGCCAGCCAGCCGCTGAGGACCGCCGCGCGCAGCAAGCCCAAGTCCTACGTTGCTCAGGCCGCCGGCGGCGGCGACGGGTCCGGCGACGGCCCGCCGCCCCAGCTGGTCGCTTTGTCTTTGAGTTCGCGGAACTTGGAGGACATGCCCGCCAGCTTCTGCTCCCACTCGGGGTTTGGCTCCTGACCTTCGATCGACTTGAAGTACACCTGCATCAGGGCCGTCATCGCAATGGGATCGATGACCGCCGCCTTGATCCCGTAGGCCAGCAGCGCGGCAAAGGCGAAGGTCCAGAAACCCGCCAGCGCCGGAAACAGCGCAATAAGGCCCGCCACCGGCGCCAGCACCACGAGAAATACGCCGAAGGTCAGCAGCCAGATAAAAAATGCCAGAAACGCCGCGTTCTTGAGGATCGACTTGTAGTTCTGGGCGTAGAGCACGAGCGCGCGCTGGGACGACTGCCAGATATTGTCTGAACCGGTGCGCAGGTGATACGCGAGGATCACCTCGTCGAGATAGGTCATGGACATGTTGAGCACCGCGTTCACCAGCTTCATCGCGCCGCCCAGGCCGGGAATCGGGAGAAAGTTCGCGATGCTGAAGGTGATGCGATTGAAGGTCTTGAGAATCCCCTTGATCAGCTGATCGACCGCAAACAGCGCGGACGACTCACCGAAGTTTTCTTTGACTCGCGCCTGAGCATATTCCACCTGCCCTTTGCCGTCCGGCACCGGCTGACCGGCCAGAAACCGCTCAAGCACCGCAATGTGCCCGGCCTTCACCATGTACAGCAGATATTCACGGGCGAAGTAGAGCACCGTACTGACGAGCCCAAAGCCGATCAGACCGCCGTAGCCGGCGCCCGCCGCAGGATCACCGCCCACCTTGCCGGCGACAAATCCAATCCCCGCACCGCCGCCGGTGACGATGATGTAGAGCAGCGTGATGCCCATGTAGATCGCCAGCCGAAATATCACAAACGGCAGCGTCTTCATGATCAACCCAATGATTTCGCCGAGCTTGAAATCCCACATACGCTTAAGTCCCTTAAGTTGCGATCCAGTAGCCGGCGGCTACCCCCGCCAGACATAGAAGTACTGAGCCCAGGGCGTACAGCAACGCTCGCTCCGGGTAGCCGGCCTGCAGCAGCTCCAGCGTCTGCAGACTGTAGGCAGAAAAGGTGGTGAAGCCTCCCAGCACACCCGCCATTAAGAATAGTCGAAAATTTTCGTTGATCACCCAGCGCCCTTCGGACACGGCGTTACCCGCCACCAAACCGATGAGAAGCGCGCCAAGGACGTTGACCGCGAGGGTTGCGTAGGGCCAACGCTGACCGGCGAGCGGCGTCAGCCACAAGCCAACGCCGTAGCGGGAGGCACCGCCGATGGCGCTGCCGAGGGCCACCAGCAGGACCGCTTTCATATCAGCGACCGGATTCCCACCGCTCGGCGCACCGCGTGCATCAGCGGGGCGGCCTCATCTCGGGCCTTGACGGCGCCAGCGGCCAGCGCAGCCTCAACTTCCGCGGGATGTTCGATCAGCTGGGCATAGCGATCCCGGGCAGGCGCAAGGACCTCATTGATCCGCTCGAATACGCGCTGTTTAGCCTCGCCCCAGGCCAGGCCGGCGGCTAGGTCTTCCGCAAAGGTCTGTCGCTCATCCGCCGAGACAAACGGTGCATAGATCGGATAGAGAGCGGACTCGTCGGTGCCCTTCGGCTCACCGGGCTCTTTGGAGTTGGTGACTATGCGCATGATCGCCTTGCGAAGCTGTTTTTCGTTCAGCCACAGACCGATCGTGTTGTCATAACTCTTGCTCATCTTGCGCCCATCAAGACCCGGTAGCACCGCAGCGCTCTCGTCGATGACCGCCTCGGGGAGCGTAAAGATTTCACCGTAGCGATGGTTGAACCGCTGCGCCATGTCCCGCGCCATCTCGATGTGCTGGCTCTGGTCTTTGCCGACCGGCACGTGCGTGGCGTTGAACATCAGAATATCGGCCGCCATCAGCACCGGGTAGCTAAACAGCCCCATCGTGATTTCGTGATCGGGATCATCGCCGGCACTTTCGTTGTCCTGAACTGCGGCCTTGTAGGCGTGGGCGCGGTTCATCAACCCCTTGGCACACACGCAGCCCAGGATCCAGGTCAATTCCGGGATCTCCGGAACGTCCGATTGCCGGTAGAACGTGGCGCGGTCGACATCGAGCCCCAGCGCCAGCCAGGTGGCCGCAATCTCCAGCGTGGACTGGTGGACCCGTTCCGGCTCGTCACACTTGATCAGGCCGTGATAATCCGCGAGGAAGTAAAAGGAGTCGGTTGCATCGCTCAGGCTATCTTCGATGGACGGGCGAATCGCCCCCACATAGTTGCCGAGATGCGGTGTGCCGGTGGTGGTAATACCGGTCAGCGACCGGGGCAAAGACTGGCTAGACACGTTGCTCGCAAAGGTCCATTTGGCTAGGGAATCAGCGCGGCATTATCAATCATCTGCCAAGCTGCGGTCCAGAAAGCCCGCCACCGCCTCGTACCAGGCCCGCCGTGCCGCCGCGCCCCGGAGGTCATGGGCCTGACGACGCAGCCGGACCCAGGTGAACTCGGCCTCAGCATCACCCCTTCGCAGGCGCGCCCGCAGTCGGCGCGATTGATCAAACGCCACGACCGTATCACGGTCGCCGTGCCCCAGCAGAATCGGTCCCTGGATGTTTGCCGCCAGATTGACCGGCGAGGCGGCGGCCAGCGCGGGATCAGCCGGGTCGCCCACCATCTCCAGCCATTCCCGGTAGCCCCGCTCGTTGCCCATCGCCGTGAGGTCCTCGATGTGCCGCGGCAGATCGGACACGGGTGCCCGGGCCACGGTGCAGCGAGTGACCGGGTCTGGGCGAGCCGCCAGCATCAGGGCCGCATAGCCGCCGAAGCTGCCGCCCATAGCGCACCCCCGATGGCTGCCGGGCAGGCCGCTGCGACGGGCCCAGCGCACGGCGTCCTCCAGATCATCCAGCATTGCGCCCGCCCACTCGCGGCGCCCCGCCCACTGCCACGCGGCCCCCTGGTTGGTACTGCCACGATAATTGACCTGAAGCACCAGGTAGCCAAGATCAGCAAGCCACTGCGCCTCGTCGTGCCAACGACGCTGGTCATGGCTCCACGGCCCACCATGGATCAACAGCACCATCGATCGGGCTCGGCTGGCAGGCCGGGTCACCAGCACCTCCACCGGCTGATTGTCACGGCTGATAAAAGTCTCGACGCTCACCGGGTGACCTGCGGGCAGCGACATACCGGGCCAGCTTCGAACGCCCCGATCGCTGACCGTATAAAGCTGAACGCCTCCCGGATCGGGGCCCAGCTGCCACAGCGAACCTTCGCGGGTTTCTCCAAGCCAGAACACCTGACGCTCGGCAATCCGCTCGCCGAGCGCCGCCAGCGCCCGGCGGGTTTGCTTGTCAGGGCCGCGAATGGCCTCCAGCCGACTGCCCACCACCAGCGCCTGCGGCTGAGGCAGGCCCGGCAGCAACGCACCCGCGTCGTGATCTCCGCGGGTGTTTGGGTTCGCGTGCACGGCGGGGCGCGGGTTCAGCGACCCGGATGGAAAATCCAGCACCCGGTAGACCCCGCCTTCCCCCTCGCTGAACCAGGCTTCTTTGGCATCCTCGGTGAAGCCGAGCAGGCGCCAGGCCGGCTCCGCCAGCGTCCGACGACGCAACGACCGCCAGGGCGCCGCCGGCTCGCGGCGCCAGACCCACTCATAGGCCGGCTGCCCCTCATCCATGCGCCACCGACGGGCCAGCAGCGTCTCCCCGGACGGCGCGGGATGCCAGCGAAACAGCTGGCCGGGGTTACGTTCCACCAGCGTCCGCCGCCCGCCGGCGGTGAGACGAAGCAGGTCGGACCGCCAAGGTCGATCGCGGTCGTTGGCCAGCAGCAGCGCACCGTCCGGCATGACGCGAAGCAGCCGCGGACCGAGGCGGCGCTCGACCGATTCAGAGAGCAGGAGCTGCTGCCCACCGGCCGGGAACGACAGGCGATACCACCGAACGCGGTTGGCCCGGCGCACCATCACCAGCAGCTGATCCTGCGGCAGCCAGTGGAGCCCTTCGATCCATCCGTCCGCCTGCCAGAGCAAGTCCGGCGGGTCGCTGGGCGTCGCCAGCGCCTGCCAGACCACCGCGTCGCCGCCATCACCTGAGGCCACCCACAGCAGCGCTTTACCGCCGGGGGCCAGCGCCGTAAACCTGGGCGCCTGCCGGGGTAGGTCAACCGCCGCGCAAGTCCCCGACAGCAGCGCCGCACAAACGACAAGGGTGCCCCAAAAGGTGCGCGTGATCGGATCAGCCGCAGCCTTTGCCATATGAATTGTTAATTGATAATCTGTTTTCAATCAGTAGATTCTATCAAAACTCATGAACATTCGAGACCTGTCTTACCTGGTGGCGCTGGCGGACCTGCGCCACTTTGGCCACGCCGCAGAAGCCTGTTTTGTCAGTCAGCCTACCCTCTCGACCCAGATCAAGAAACTCGAAGAGGAGCTGGGGGCGCAGCTGATCGAACGCGCGCCTCGGCAGGTGATGCTGACCGAGGTCGGCAAAGAGGTTGTCGAGCGGGCGAGGCTCGTGCTCAGGGATGTTCAGCAGATCCGCGAGGTGGCGCGCCGCGCGGCTGATCCCAAGTCTGGCGTGCTTCGACTCGGGATTTTTCCCACGCTCGGGCCCTATCTGTTGCCTCACGTCATTCCGCAGATTCACCGGCGCTATCCCGGACTGGAGCTGCTGCTGGTCGAGGAGAAAAGTGAGGTGCTTCTGTCTCAGCTTCGCGACGGACGCCTCGACGCCGCCATCCTGGCTCAGCCGGTCGACGGCGATCAGCTTCGATGTCAGGAGCTGTTTGAGGAGCCTTTTGTGCTGGCGTTGCCGGAGGGCCACCCGCTGGACAAAACCGGCGCGCTGACCATCGACTCGCTGCGAGACCACACGGTGCTCCTGCTGGAAGATGGCCACTGCCTGCGTGACCAGGCCCTGGAGGTCTGCAAGCTGGCCGCGGCGAATGAAAAACCCGGATTCCGCGCCACCAGCCTTGAGACCCTCCGTCAGATGGTCGCCGCCGGCGTCGGCCTCACGCTGCTGCCGGTCCTGGCCGTGAAACCCCCGGTAGCCATCACCGAATCGATCCACCTGCGGCCGTTTGATACGCCGGCCCCGAGCCGCAAGCTGGCCATGTTCTGGCGCAACAGCTCAGCGCTCGAGTCGTTTCTCCTGGAGTTTTCTGAGGTGTTTTTGCGCCTGCCGGAGAAGCTGCTCGCCGCGGAGGGAAGCTGAGCCCGGCCCAACCGATGACGGCGCCGTTATTCGGCGCCAGTGCTCTCTGCCGCGGCGGGCTCCGGCGCGTCCGCAGAGACCGTGCGGCTGGCCGCCCAGCGACGCAGGTACTCGATCTTTTCAGCCATCACTACGGAGAGCGGACGGGTCTGCGCAATCGCTGATTCCAGGTCCTCGCTGCAAAGCTTTTTGCCCGATGCCATCGCGGTATAGAGTCCGGACACCACAACCTGCTCAATCTCTGATCCCGAGAAGCCCTCGCTGCGCCGGGCTAGCTCAGCCATATCAAACGATTCCACCGGCTGCTGCCGTCGCGCCAGGTGGATCTCGAAGATCCGGGCCCGAACCGCCGGACTGGGCAGGTCAACAAAAAAGATCTCATCGAAGCGGCCCTTACGCACGAGCTCCGGCGGCAGCGCCTCGATGTCGTTGGCGGTGGCCACCAGGAAGACCCGGCTGTCGCGTTCCGCCATCCACGTCAGCAGCGTGCCCAGCACGCGGCGCGAGGTGCCCGAATCGCTGTCCGACACCGAAAGCCCTTTTTCGATCTCGTCGATCCACAGCACGCAGGGTTCCATGACCTCCGCAGACCGTAGCGATTGACGCAGATTCTTTTCGGTCTCGCCGTGATATTTGTTGTAGATCGCGCCAAAATCCAGCCGCAGCAGCGGGACACCAAAACCGCTTGCAACGGCCTTAGCGGCCATGCTCTTACCGCAGCCCTGCACGCCCAGAAGCAGCACCCCTTTGGGTGGCTCCAGACCGTACGGATTCTCGTCGCTCAGGAAGATTTTCTGCCGATCGCGAATCCAGCGCTTGAGGACGCTCAGGCCCGCGATGTCGTCAAAGCTGACGAGGTCATACTCGTAGCTCAGCACCCCACCCCGGTTGAGCAGCTGAAACTTCTGTTCCATCACGCTCTTGATGTCTGATGCGGTGATGGCGCCATCATTGAAGATAGCGTTGCGGGTGAGATGACGGGCATCAGCCAGCGTCAGGCCGCGAAGATTCAGCATGAGGTCACCCATCGCCTCGCGGCTGATGCGCACCCGCTGGCCGTCATGCCGCCGGGACCAGTCGAAGGCTTCCTCGCGCACCATCTTCTCAAGCGCTGCCGTTGTGGGCAGATGGAGTTCCATCAGCGCGCTATGACCCTCCAGCTCGTCGGGCAGCTTCAGGCTGGGGCTGATCAGCACAATCGTATGCTCAACGCCTTGATGGCGCAGCGCCAGTTCGCGCAGCTTGCGCACGTTGAGCGGGTCGTTCAGGTACGGGTGAAAATCGAGCAGGAGGTAAATCGAGGGCTCGGCGTTGAGCGCAATCTTTTCCAGCACCAGCTCGGGTTCAGCATGGTTGACGCCAAAGTCGGATAGATCGAGGTCAACGCGCCGCAGGCCGGTGGTCGCTGACCACTGATACAGCGGTCGCAACGCCTGTTCGAGGGCCGACTTGAAAAGCTCGATCGCCCGCCGCTCTTCCTCGGTTTCGATGACGATAAGGGGAGTCGCTGCCCTGAGCAGCAGCGCGAGATCCTGTTCCTGTCCCATGCCGCCATTGTATCGCGAACCAAAGGTTGCCGGTGGCGTCGAAGAATCCATCCAGCGGCGCAATCCGCGCGCTCAGCCCAGAGCTCAACACACGGCTGAACCCAAGTCCTAGCGCGCGTTTCGATCACTCCTGCAGGACGACGAGAGCGTTTCTAGCGTCAAGCGGCGCGGTGCTCCGCGGTGATCTCACGCATTTGGTTGACCGCACAGATCCGCTTTTGCAGATCGACGAGTTCATCACGGAGCCAGTCAGCGTTTTCGCCGCGCGCAACGGTTTGCTCGATCAGCCGCCCGAGTCGATCCTGCTGATCCAGATACTCGCTATGCAGTTCTTCCCAGTCGGGCAGCTCGGTGGTCACCGGCCCTTTAGGTGTTCTCATGATTCATGGCCCTCTTTAACTGTTGCCTCTCCTGTGCCATGGCGCGGATCAATGCCTGCCCGCGATTCGAACCCAGCTGTCGAGGGTCGGCGGCGGTTCTCACCATCTCGCGCTGCAGATGACGGATTCTTCTTTCGATGACCGATCGGCGCATGTTTTGTCTCCCTAATCCCTTAGCTCTGTCAGTAACGACGTAAACAACCGTGTACCTCAGTGGAATTGCGATAAGATTTTACGGACGCTGTCGCGGGCCGGTCCTGCCGGCTGACAGATTTCTCTTGTAAGAAAATCGCCCGACTACGGGCCTTTTGTGACTGGGTTGGCACTTATGCCGGAAATGAGCAACGAGAAAGATCAGCAGCCAACGGCCGACGAGGCGCCGCCGCCCGAAGCGCCCGCCGGCGACACAGCCGCAGCTGACGCGGCCCCGCCGGATACCGAGACCACCAGTCCATCCGTCACCCAGGGCGCCGTCGACGACAGTGTTCCCGCCAGCGCCACGGAAAGCGGGCTGGCCGGTGACGTCGCCCCGGCCGAACCGACGGCCCTGGGGCAACTTGCCGAGCAGATGACCAGCGCCGACTCGTGGCTCCCGGAACAGCTGCAGCCGGCCTGGACCATGCTGCAGGACTTTCCGCTGCTTCGCGCTGCGCTGATCATCGTGCTGGGTATGGTGGCGGCCTACGTGGTTCGATGGCTCGTACGCAACTCCATCGGGCGCCTGACTGGCCGCACCAACAGCACGCTGGACGACGAGGTGCTGCGGCACGTCTCCCGACCCGTGTTTCTGACGGTGCTCTACGCGGCGCTGGCGCTGGCGGTCATCAGCATGAACCTGAGCAGCGGGCTGACCGGCGTGCTGATCCGCGTCCTGTTCAGCTTGACGGTCCTGGTGTGGATGCTCGCCGGACTCAAGATCAGCTCGGCGGTGATCTCGACGCTGGCCAACATCAAAGACCGAGTGCCGCTGATTCAGCCGCGCACCATCCCGCTGTTCGACATTACCTCCAAGCTGCTGATCCTGCTGATCGGCAGCTACATGGTGCTACAGATCTGGGACGTCGACGCCACCGCCTGGCTGGCCTCGGCGGGCGTGGTGGGTATCGCGGTCGGTTTTGCCGCCAAAGACACGCTCGCGAACCTTTTTTCGGGTGTCTTTATTCTTGTCGACTCACCCTACAAGCTCGGCGACTACGTCAATCTCGACAGCGGCGAACGCGGCATGGTGACTCACGTGGGCATGCGGAGCACGCGCCTGCTGACCCGTGACGACGTGGAGATCACCATCCCCAACGCCGTGATTGCCAACGCCAAGATCGTCAACGAAAGCGCTGGCCGCTGGACCAAGCGGCGGATCCGAATCAAGGTGGGTGTGGCTTACGGCAGCGACCTGGAGCACGTGAGCAAAACGCTGATGACGGTCGCTGACGGACACCAGGAGGTGTGCCGCGAGCCGCGGGCGCGGGTGCGGATGCGCGCCTTTGGAGATTCAGCGCTGGATTTTGAGCTGCTGGCCTGGATTACCGAGCCCGAGCTGCGCGGCAAGATCACGCACGAACTGCTGATGGCGGTGTACAGCGCGTTCGACGAGGCCGATATCGAGATTCCGTACAACAAGCAGGATCTCTACATCAAAGAGTTTCCGGGAAAATCCCCCGCCTGAACGGATCCAGCACCGCGCTTAGCCAACAAACTAACGTGACTGGACACTAGACCGCTGTTGCACCAGCTTTGGCACCTTGCCGCCAAAGCCGGAAGCGTGCTGAATCAGCATGCCGCGCAGCCAGCCGGCCTGATTGATCGCCCTTGCGCCCAGCAGCCGCAGCCCTCGCCAGCCGGGCGTATCGCGTCCGTACATCCCCGCAATCTGATGCAGTGCCTCGATCATGATGGCGTTGTCGCTGCGCCGCCAGCGCGCGTAGCTGCGCAGGGTTTTTGGATCAGCAGCGCGACGCTTGAGGTCACGTCCCGTGGCCACAACCTCCGCCAGCGCCGCGGCGTCCGCCAGGCCGAGGTTGGCGCCCTGCCCGGCGAGCGGATGGACCACGTGAGCGGCGTCACCCACGAGCACAACCCGCCGTTTGACGTAGTCGGTGGCGTGCATGCGGTTCAGCGGAAACGCGCCGCGCTCACCGATGACGGTTACCTCGCCGACGCACCCTTGAGCGGCCTCCTCCAGCCGCTGCGAAAAGGCCTCATCGTCGCAGGCCAGCAGTTCTTTGGCCTCGGCTTCGGGCAGGCTCCAGACGATTGAGCTGCGGCGGTTGGCGAGCGGCAGAAAGGCCAGCGGACCGGTCGGCAAAAACCGCTGCCAAGCGGTGTCCTGGTGATCTTCCACCGCCACCGTGGCCACCACCCCGAGCTGACCGTAAGCGTGTCGATTGATGCCGATGCCCGCCAGCTCGCGCACCTTCGAGCGCGCCCCGTCCGCCGCGAAAATCAGATCAGCCTGAAGCGCCGTGCCGTCAGCGAGCGCAACCGTTGCGCCGCCTTCACCCAACTCCAGCGTATCCACCTGCGTCCCAGACCACTGCCGAACCTGCGACTCGCCAGCCTGCCACAGGGCGGCCGCCACCAGCTCGTTTTCCAGCACGCAGCCGAGCTGGGCCATGCGGGCGTCGGCGGCACTGAAGGAGAGCCCCAGATCGATATCGGACTCCCAGACGTGCATGCGATCGAACCAGCCGAGGCGGTCCGCGGGCAAACGGTCCCAAACCTCCAGCCGCCGCAGCAGCTCAATCGCGGCCGGGTTGAGGGTCGAGACCCGCAGGGTCGGCCGGTCGTCCGGCAACGGCACGGCGGGCGGTGGCCCCGCCTCCACCAGCGCCACCTGCCAGCGGTCGCGCGCCAGCGCCAGCGCTGTAGCGTTGCCAACAATTCCACCGCCGACGACCACCACGTCAAACCGTTCGCTCATCGCGTTGACTCCGCCAGCGCCATCATCGGCGGGCGCTGCCCGCCAAACCCCATGCCGCGGTGCGCAAGAGCACCGCGCAGCCCCGGCGCAAGCTGCAGCGCCAGCAGACCAGCGCTGCGCGCAAAGGCCACGGGGCCAAAGGATTGCGAGAAAGCCCGAACCATGCCGTCGGTGAAGGCCACCGTTCGGCTGACGTCGGGCTCCCGCCAGTCGGCGTAGGTCTGGAGCAGCGTCTCGTTCCCCGGGTCGTCACCCGACGCCGCAGCCTCGGTCAGGAGCTCGGTGAGCGCAGCGACATCCCGGAGCCCGAGGTTGAAGCCCTGGGCGGCCACCGGGTGAATGGTGTGAGCGGCATTGCCGACAATCACCGAGCGTCGCGCCACCGGCGAGGGCACCGTCAGTCTGGCCAGCGGATAGCTAGCCCGCACGCCGACTCGCTCGAGGTGGCCCAGACGGTAGCCGAAGCGCTCCTGCACCGCGGCGAGAAACTCGCGGTCGCTCATGGCCAGAATCGCTTCGGCGTCAGCGCTGTGGCAGCACCAGACAACGCCGCAGCGCCGCTCCACGTGCGGCAGCATGGCGAGCGGGCCGGTATCGGTCATCCGTTCAAACGCCCGACCCTCGTGAAACTCCTGCGGCGTGACGTTGGCGATAATGGCGGTTTGGTCGTAGTCGTAGCGTTCGCTGGGGATTTTGATGGCGTCGCGTACACGAGACGCGGTTCCGTCCGCGCCGACCAGCAGCTGAGTGGCGATGGTGGTGTCAACGCCGTCGAGCAAGCAGGACACCCGAACGTCGCCAGCGTCAGCCTCAACGTCCGTCACCTCGCACGGCACCAGCAGGTCAACGCCGGGGCAACCCGGCAGGGTTTTGAGCACCTGCTCACCGAGCCGCCGCGCCTGGACCACGTAGCCCAAGGCGTCCAGCCCTTCTTCCAGCGCACTGATGGTGACCAGGCCCGGCCCCCCTTTCTGCGTCACCTGCACGCTGCGGATCGGCGTGACGCCGGCGGTTGAACCATCCTCCGGGTGACGCTCGAGACCGGCCCATAGCCCGATGGCGCTGAGGATGTTGCGCGAGGCGAGCGACAGCGCCAGCGTTCGGTCGTCGTAGGTCGGCGGCGCTACCTCGCGAAAAGGCGCCCGCTCAAGCACCGCCACGCGCCAGTTGAGGCGCGCCAGCGCCAGCGCCAGGCTGGCACCGACGAGGCCCGCTCCGGCGATCACCACGTCGTAACGTTCACTCATGCCATCAGTGCCTCAAGCTTGTCGACGGCTTTTGGTACGTCCGCCGACAACACCTCCGGACCGCGTTTGCGCAGGACAAGCGAGTCTTCGATCCGAATGCCGATGTTTCGGAAAGCCTTCGGGATATCCCGCTTGCCGTCGATGTAGACGCCCGGCTCGATCGTAAACGCCATACCGGCTTCCAGTTCACGCGGTTCGCCGTGGACCTCGTAGTCGCCCACGTCATGGACGTCCATCCCCAGCCAGTGCCCGGTCTTGTGCATAAAAAACCGCTCATAGGCACGCCGCCGGATTGCGGTGTTCAGCCGGCCGGAGATGAGCTTGAGCTTGATCAGGCCACGCGTGATCACCCGGACCGCCGCGTCGTGTGGCGCGAGCCAGCTGTTGCCTACCTGCGCCGCCTCAATCGCCGCCTCCTGGGCCTCGAGCACCACCTCGTAGATCGCCCGCTGCTCCGGGCTGAAGCGTCCGTTGACCGGAAACGTGCGGGTGATGTCCGACGCATAGTGGTCATACTCCGCACCTGCGTCGATCAGCACCAGATCACCGTCCCGTAGCTCCGCCTGGCAGCGGATGTAGTGCAGCACGCAGGCGTTGCTGCCCCCGCCGACAATCGGCGCGTACGATTCGCACGCGTTGTGCTGGTGGAATATCCGGAGCAGCTCAGCGCGTAGCTGATACTCATTGACACCGGGTGCACACGCGCGGATGGCGGCAAGGTGCGCCCGGCTGGCGATCCGTGCCGAGCGGCGCATGGAGCGCATTTCCGCAGCGCTCTTATAGAGCCGCATGTCGTGCAGGTGATGGTCTAGCGAGACAAACTCCTCGGGCGGCCTGGCACCTTTGCGCTGCCGGCTGGTGCCGATCCATTCCATCACGCGCTGATCGAAGGCCGTTTCGCGGCCCAGCGGATAGAAGAGCCGCTCGTATCCCTCCATGAGGTTGGGCAGGATGTCGTCGAGATCAGCCATGGGAAACGCGTCGTCCATACCAAACTCTTCGACGGCCCCCTTAAGACCTGCCATCGGGCCGTCCCACATTTCTTTTGTGGCGTCCTTTTGTCGGCAAAACAGGATGGCCTCACCGTCTTTACGCCCAGGCGCCAGCACCAGCAGCGCGTCCGGTTCGGAGAAGCCGGTCAGATAATAGAAGTCGCTATGTTGACGAAACGGAAATTCCACGTCGCCGTTGCGCAGCAGCGTGTGGGCTCCCGGGACAACCACGAGCGATCCCTCACCCACCGTGCGCATGAGCTGGCGCCGGCGGCGAGCAAATTCAGCCGCGGCGATCAATGCAGTGGCGCTCCTTCCGGGGGACCGGCGGGACTCAGAGACTCAAACACCGTCATTGCGCCGAGCCGAACGTATTCGGCCAGCTCCCAATACTGTTCTTCCGCTTCCGGATCCGCGTCGTCGACCTCGGTATCCGCCCGGATCACTTCCGCCAGGTCGGTCACAAACTCGCCGACTTCGGGCGGCAGGAGATCCAGGTCGCTGGCCCGCTGACCAATGCCGGCCGAAAAGCCGGCGCTCCAGGCAACCAAAGCGGCGAGCCGGTCGGTCAGCGGCGCCTCGTCGTCGGGCACCAGCAGCAAAAAGGCAAAGTCTTGATCGCTCAGGTTGTCGCGGGTCCAGTCGAACATCCAGTAAAGAGACTGGCGCACCTCGCCGTCCAGCTCGTGCATTTCCAGGGAATCGCCGAGGGCCGCCCGCAGCCAGGCTTCCGGATCGGTCTCGGCGTCGAAACTCAGCAGCGCACATAAAACGCCATGCAGCTCCGCGGGGTTGAGCGCCATGGGAGTGCTGGAAAACTGCTCGCGAAGGGTATCGTAGTGAGGGGCGTCGGCCATCTCCCTATGGTACCAAGGGACGCTGCCCCATCGAACCCTAATGCGTGGCCACAACCCGGTCGGGTCGACGGCGAATCAGCAAAAACGTGAACAAAATCCGCAGTCTAGGAAAACAATCATTGACCTGGCTTTAAGCGCAATTTATGCTTTGGGGTTATGGGGAAGATCGAACACGCAGTCGACGATCTGCTGGCGGTTGAAAGCCGCATGGAAGACCTCCTGGGTGCGCTCCAGCGCCTCAAGGAGGAAAACCGCTCGCTTCGTGCCAGTCAGGAGTCTTTGGTCGCGGAGCGCGCCAACCTCGTGGCCAAAAACGAACAGGCCCGAACCCGGGTGGAAGCGATGATCTCGCGCCTGAAATCTCTGGAACAGAGTACGTGAGCAGCAGCAAGGAAGCGGTCACCGTCAACGTGCTGGATCGGGAGTATCGGATCGCCTGTGATCCGGGCGAACGACGCCAATTGCTCGATGCGGCCGACTACCTGGATCAGCAAATGCGGTCTATCCGCGACGGCGCCAACATCGTCGGGATGGAGAAAATTGCCGTGCTGGCCGGCCTCAACATCACCAATATGTTCCTCCAGGTCCAGCAGCGAGAAGAAACGATGTCAGGCAACGTCGCCGAACGCCTTAAGTCGCTGCGCGACCGACTGGAGTCCGAAGAGCTCACCTAACGCCGGGCTTCCGGCGTCAGACCATAGCTGTACGATCGATCTTCACTGCCCCGTCGCAACCAAGGGGAAGGGAGACGCAGTCGGCGGTTCCTTCACCTCGTCGTGGTATACTTTGCGTATGGGCTCCTCTGCGGTGTTCGATAGCGAGTCTGCATTTGCCTTGACCCTAGTTATTGTGACCACGGAGAAACAACGTTGTAACCAGTGTGCATGTCTGCCTTGCGCGGAAAGCCTAGGGTGCAGCCCGTTTCCCCACCTGAACCGACGGTTCAAGGTCGCTAATCTCGCAACGGCACAGGCGGAGGATGCCCTCTCTTTCTCCTGCTGAAGCGAAAGCTGCAGAACGCCATCGCTGGCGCAGCCTGCGCCGAAGCCAGTCCGCTGAACATCGCAACGCCGCCAGTCGGCTGATCTGTGATCGCATCGTCGACCAGCCGGTTTTTCAGCGTGCGGCCCATATCGCCGCCTATCTGGCACTGGGTGACGAGGTCAACCTCAGCGGCCTGCTGGACCGCTGTCAGGCCTTAGGCAAACAAATCTGGCTCCCTCGCGTGACTGATCAGCACATGGCGTTTGCCGCCTACGACCCGCGGGAGCGCGGAGCGCTGATCAAGTCTCGCGTCGGCACGTACCAGCCCAAATCTGGGGCTCCGGTCCAATCCACCCAACGGCTCGACCTCGTCCTTTTGCCGCTGCTGGCTTTTACGCGCCGCGGCGATCGTCTCGGTATGGGGGGTGGTTACTACGACCGGACCTTTTCGTTTATGCTCCCCACCCGACCCGGCTCGGGTCCGGAGCTGGTCGGCGTTGCGTTTACCGTCCAGGAGGCCGAGCGCCTGCCCAGTGACCCCTGGGATGTGCCTCTGCATCACGTTGCCACCCAACAGGAATGGATTGACTGCAAATGAAAAGATATTGGCTGGTCAAAAGCGAGCCTGACGAGTTCGGCATTGACGATCTCGCCGCCATGCCGAAGCAAACCGAACACTGGGACGGCGTGCGCAATTACCAGGCGCGCAACACGATGCGCGACGACATGAAAAAAGGCGACGAGGTCTTTTTCTACCACTCGAACTGCGACATCCCGGGCATTGTCGGCCTCTGCACCGTGGTGCGGGAGGCGTATCCCGATCACACCGCGTTCGACCCCGGAGACAAACACTACGACCCGAAGTCAGACCCCGACAACCCACGCTGGTTTATGGTCGACGTGAAGCTCAAACGTAAGCTGAAGCGCACCATTTCGCTCAAGGAGCTGAAGGCGCGGGATGACCTCGACGGCTTCGCCCTGACTCGCAAGGGCAACCGGCTGTCGGTCATGGAAGTGGACAAAGCCCACTTCAAGCTCATCCTTGGTCTGGAGTAGCGAGTGGTGGACCTCACCGCACTGAAACAGGAAGCCGCAAAGGCGGCGTTGAGCGAGCTTCGCAACGGCATGAAGCTCGGCGTTGGCACGGGTTCGACGGTCAACTGCTTTATCGACGCACTGGTCGACAGCGGGATGTCGTTCGACGCGGTATGCTCAAGCTCCGAGGCGACGACTGAACGGCTTCAAGCAGCGGGCTTCGAGGTCAGCGAGCTGAACGACGTCGGCGGCCTCGATCTGTACGTTGACGGCGCCGACGAGGTCGACCCCCACAAGCGCCTGATCAAAGGCGGCGGAGCCGCGCTGACCCGGGAGAAAGTGGTCGCGGCATGTGCCGACCGGTTCGTCTGCATTGTCGACGCCAGCAAGGAAGTTGATGTCTTAGGACGCTTCCCGCTGCCGGTCGAGGTGATTCCCATGGCCCGCAGCTACGTCGCCCGCGAGCTGACGGCGCTGGGCGGGCGCCCGGAATATCGGACAGGTGTGGTGACAGACAACGGACAGCAGCTGCTGGACGTTCACAACCTGAGAATCGTCGACCCGGTCGGCCTGGAACAGACCATCAACGGGCTCGCCGGGGTGGTGACGGTAGGGCTGTTTGCGCAGCGGCCGGCCGACACCATCATCGTGGCGGCCCCGGAAGGCATCCGGACTCGCTAACCGCCTACACCTGGTGGGCCGATCGTTAGGCGGACTGCTGCTGACGCATGATGAGCTGTCGGGAAACGCTGGACAGCCCCCCGCGCAGCGCGAACACGCGAAAACCCAGCTTGTTGAGGATAAAAGCCGCTGACGCGCTGCGTTCGCCGGTTTCGCAGTAAACGACAAAAGGTCTTTCCGAGTTGCTGCCCGCCATTTCCTCGCGCAGCCGAAACAACGGCGCGTTGACGCTGCCGGCGAGATGACGCTGCTGATGTTCTTCTTTCATCCGCACGTCCAGCAGCGCGGCACCGCCGGTGATCAGGGCTGACGCCTGTCCGGCTGAGACCCAGTCGACCACCGGATGTTTCAGCAGCTCGCTGAAGTCGGACTTACCCAGACGCATGAGCTGTCCGGCGGTCCGTGCCTTGACGCTGGCGTTGCGCGGCTCGTTGGAGGTCAGCGCGTCTTCACCGAAGCTGTCTCCTTCGCTCAGCGTTGCGACCACCTGCTCGCGGCCATCGATCTGTTTGATCACCTGAAAGTCGCCACTCTTGATGACATAGAAATAGTCGCCGTCGTCTCCCTCTTTGATCACGAGGCGATCAGGCATCACGGTTATCAGCTCAAAGCGCTCAAACATGCGCTCGATGTTGCCCGCGGGTAAACGCAGCAGGGCCTGGCTGTTGAGCATCTTGAACACCCAGCGGGCCGACTCGGCGGTACCATCGGGGAGCGTAAATTGGGACGAGCGGCTGATCTGGTCCCAGGTCACCACTTTTTCGAGGAAATTCCGATCGAAGACCACCGCCCTGGCGCCGACACCGGACACGATGGCCGTAAAGCGTCGGGGCTGGAAGTCGCCGATGGCGTACCGCGTTCGATCCGAATCGGCGTGAAGCTCCCGTTCGCGGCCGTCGGGATACCGACAGCTGACCGAGCCCGACAGCAGAAAGAGGCTTTCCCCGTCGTTGTCTCCTTCACGAAAAAGCGTCTCATCCCGCGTGTAATCGCGCACCTCACCGTGCTGCGCCAGCATCGCCAGATGAGCGTCCGCTAGCGTGTCCATGGGATAGAGCCGCGCGAGTGTCTTACTATCTACTGACATTGTTCCCCCAGGTGATTGATAACTATGCACATTCCTGGAGGGAACATCAACGGGGCAGAAAAAAAGCCCGCTCGAGGCGGGCTTTCTGAAACGGTAGCCGGGAGCACACTCCCGAGCACTGAATGGATCAGCGCTTGGAGTACTGCGTGGCCTTGCGAGCCTTGTGCAGACCCACTTTCTTTCGTTCAACCTCGCGGGCGTCGCGGGTCACAAAACCGGCTTTGCGCAGCTCAGGTCGCAGCGTTTCGTCATACTCCATCAGAGCGCGGGTCAGACCCATTCGGATGGCGCCGGCTTGCCCGCTGGAGCCCCCGCCGCTGACGGTGCAGCTGATGTCGAAGCGGTCGGTGAGGCCGGTGAGATCGAGCGGCTGACGCACAATCATCCGGGCCGTTTCGCGGCCGAAATACTCATCCAGCGGCTTGCGGTTGACCATGATGGCACCGCGACCCGGCCGCACAAAAACGCGGGCAGCGGAAGATTTGCGCCGGCCCGTGCCGTAATACTGTTCTGAAGCCATGCTTAAATTATCCTGTTAGATTTCCAGCGCCTGAGGCTGCTGGGCGGTGTGCGGGTGCTCAGCACCGGCGTAGACCTTCAGCTTTCGAAACATCGCTCGCCCAAGCGGGTTTTTCGGCAGCATGCCTTTAACCGCAGTTTCGATCACCCGCTCGGGGCTACGATCCAGCACGGTCTGCAGGTTGGCCGACTTCAGGTTGCCGATGTAGCCGGTGTGCCGGTGGTACATCTTGTCCTGAAGCTTGTTGCCGGTCACACCAATCTTTTCCGCGTTGACGACAACGATGTAATCGCCCGTGTCCACGTGCGGGGTGTATTCGGCTTTGTGTTTTCCACGGAGGCGCCGCGCGATCTCGCTGGCCAGCCGTCCGAGGGTTTTTCCGTCAGCGTCTACGAGGTACCAGTCGCGCTCGACCTCGTGCGCCTTCGCGCTAAAAGTTTTCATGGGACCAGATCCCGGCAATCGACATAAGGGCGGGGATACTACTGCAAGCCACGGGGCAATGCAAGACGCGCGCCGACATGCTGGACTTCCACAGAAAATCCTTTTGTAATCATAACCTTAGCGGGGTTTGCCGCCGGCCGGCGAACAAACCCCGCTGCGGCCAAGCCGTCGGTGTCAGTCCAGGCTGTACACCAGGTTCACCGTCGTCAGAAAGTCGGTGTTGTTTGCGGGGTCATCCACGTCGGTATTGTGGCGAATCTCGTAGGCCAGCTGGAGCCCAAAATTGCCCGCCAGATCTGCGGTCAGGGCCGTGATGTTTTTAGCAAACGTGTTGTCGGAACCGGCTTCAACCAGAAAGTTGTTGGACAACGTTGCGGTATCGCTGAGCACCCACTCGTAGTCGAGCTTGCCGCGCAGGACCGGATCGGTTGACGTCTCGCCGGAAGCGCGCAGCTCAGCGCGTCGATAACCCACACCCACTTCACCGTTGAGTCGGTGGACATCGTTGTCGAAAAGTTCACGTCCATAACCCAGCGCCAGCGTAGCCTGATTTTCAAACTGGCTGAAGTCGTCGTCCTCGTAGCGGACCGATCCAAACCAGTAGCTGGTATCGCTGATCTTGTAGTCGCTTTGTCCGTAAACTTCGAATCGGTTGGCGGTATCGACGTCGTTCTCGCTGCTGTTGAGGACGGCGAGCCCCAGCAGATGACGCCACTGATTCATGTTGTTGACCAGTTCGCCCGTGATATTGACGGTTTCCGTTTCGGCGTTGCCGCGCTGGGATACGATCCCCAGTCCACCCTTGCCGGACCAGCCCTGCTCGTCCTGCGCCAGCGCGGGCGCCAGATTCAGCGTCAGAACGGTGAGAACAGTAAGGCGTGAAAGTTTCATAAGTCATCTCCAATGTGTGGGGTAAAACGGGCGTATTGGGCAAAAAAGCCGCTCAAATGTCCAGCGCGTCGCACGCTCGTTTACAATGCAGGGATGACGAGCTCAACCCTACCTCTGCGGCGTCTTTCCAGCCTGGATCGTCTCCTCGATCAGGCCGATCGGGCGCTGCGTACCACGTTTGCCAGACCGGCCCTCGTCGAGGATTCACCGGCGGTCGGCGTCGAAGAACAACCGCTGGAGGACGCCGACCGTCGCCATGCGTCCGGCCTGATGCGCATCAACCACACCGGGGAGGTCTGCGCCCAGGCCCTCTATGAAGGCCAGGCGCTGGTGGCCCGTAAGCCGGAAGTTGCAGCACACCTGCTTGAAGCGGCGGCCGAAGAGACTCGGCATCTCGCCTGGTGTGACGCGCGCCTCCGGGAACTCAACAGCCGCCCTAGCCGCCTCAATGGCCTTTGGTATGCGGGCTCCTTCGCGCTCGGGACCGCCGCCGGCCTGGCCGGTGATCAGTGGAGTCTGGCTTTTGTCGTCGAAACTGAACGCCAGGTTGAAGCCCACCTGGCGGAACACCTGGACGAGCTGCCGGCCGGCGACCAGCGCAGCCGAGCCATCGTGACCCAGATGATGGAAGACGAAGCGCGTCACGGGCGTGAAGCGGCCGAGGCCGGCGCCGCCGATCTGCCCGGCTGGATCCGCGCCGCCATGGCCGGCACCGCCTCGGTGATGAAAGTGTTGGCCTATCGGTTTTGACGGCGCTTCCTGTAAGCCCCCTTAGCGCGCCGTCGGTCCCCGAACTGCGGACGGAGCGTCTGCTGCTGCGAGGCTATCGCCTCGAGGACTTCGAGCTGTTCGCCGCGATGCAGGCCGACCCGGTGGTTATGCAGCACATCACCGGCAAACCCATCAGCCGCGACGATGCCTGGCAGAAGTTTGCCCGGACGCCCGGGCACTGGACGCTGCGAGGTTTCGGCTACTGGGCGGTCTGCGACGGGCAGACCGGTGAGTTCCTCGGCGACGCGGGGTTCTCCAACTTCGAACGAACCATCGAACCCAGCCTTCAGCCCTACCTCGAAGCCGGCTGGGCTTTTCGCCGGGCGGCGCACGGCCGCGGCCTGGCGACCGAGGCGATGAAGGCGGCCATCAGCTGGGCCGCGCAATCGATCCCGGACTCCGAAGCGGCGTGCATGATCACGCCGGAAAATTCCGCCTCAATCCGGGTGGCGGAGAAGTGCGGCTTTGCCTATTGGTGCAGCACAAGCTACCGGGAAACGCCGGTCGATCTCTATCGACTCGCGCCGCTCGGATGACCGGTCGGCATACCGGTCGCTACATGTTGCGGCCGTAGTAGAGCTCCGCAATCTCTCGCCGAAGCCGGCGCTCGTAGCGTCGTCGGTCAGCCGACGCAAGCTCCGCTGAGGTCACGCCAAACAGATACCGATCCAGATCGAAGTCTGCCAGCATCATCTTGGTGTGGAATAGATTCTCCTGGTACACGTTCACGTCCAGCATCTGGAACGTCGCCTTGGTGTCCTTCGTCAGAAAATCCTGGATCGAATTGATCTTGTGATCTTTGAAATGTTTGCGCCCGCGGATATCTCGGGTCACTCCACGGATTCGATAGTCCAGCACCACCACGTCTGATTCAAAGCTGTGAATCAGATAGTTGAGC
Organism: Pseudomonadota bacterium; assembly: GCA_039033415.1. NCBI lineage: Bacteria > Pseudomonadati > Pseudomonadota > Pseudomonadota bacterium. Next base: position 191,331 of record JBCCCR010000006.1, read on the forward strand.
GCCCGCAGCGGGGACACCACGCCGCAGGTCGAGACGTCGATATCCGCACGGAACGTGGCAATCTCGCTCGCGGGATTGCTCTCCGGATAGGTGTGCACCGTCAGATGGCTTTTGTCCAAATGCGTGACAATTGACTCGGGCAGCGGGCCCGGTTGTGCGCTGACCGTATCGGTCCCGGCCCCAGCCATCGGCGCCTCGGAGATCAGCATCGTGACGCTGGCGCCCTGCGGCTCGTAATCCTGACGGGCAACGTTGAGAATGGTGGCACCGATGATCCCGGCTACTTCGGTCAATATATCGGTGAGCCGCTGCGCGTTGTAGGTCTCGTTGATGTACTCGATGTAAGCCGCCCGCTGCTTTGGGTCAGCAGCGAGACACACGTCGTAGATGTTGAAGCTGAGCGACTTGGTCAGGTTGTTGAAGCCGTGTAGACGCAGGCGAGGTAAAGGCTTGATCACCGTCGTACCGACCTTAAGAGCATGGGCATACCGCCAGGTAACCTCCGAGCAAACTGCGGCGCGGGTCCGCCGCGACGGAGGCCGATTATGGATCAATCGCTGCGCCTAGCAAAGCAGGTTTCGGGGGACCTCGATGAGCATCCGTTTGCACGCCGGAACTATTTACGCAAAAATTGACCGCGTGGGGAAGATGCGACTCACAGGCATGGTTGGCCGCTGCGTTAAAGCAACAAAAACAGCGACGTAGGCCAGCGGGCGGACCACAATTTTTTAACGGTCGGCCGCTAGAATGCTTGTGACGGCAGGGGTATGCCAGATCATCCAAGGGGCGCAACATTTGGACCGCAAGAGTTATAACGAAGGATTCTTTGAATTCGACGATACTTCCATCGAACGTTTTCTGGCGAGCTGCCACCGTCGGAAATATCCCAACAAAACACCCATTATTCGGCCCGGGGACATGGCCGACACGCTGTACTATGTGATCGAAGGTTCGGTCACCGTCAGCGTCGAGGACGAGGAGGGTCATGAGCTGATCCTCGCGTACCTGAATCCCGGCAACTTCATCGGCGAGATGGGTCTCTACATGGAGCCGGAACGTCGAGAGGTGATGGTTCGGACCCGGACACCCTGCGAACTCGCGCAGATCAGCTACGGCAAGCTGGGTCAGCTCTTTAAGAGTGAGCTCGCGCAGGACTGTCCGCACATTCTGTACGCGATCGGTCGGCAGCTGACCGACAGGCTTTTGCATACCTCCCGTAAAGTTCGACGCCTGGCGTTTATGGATGTGCAGGGCCGCGTGGCGCGGACGCTCATGGATCTGACGCTGGAACCCGACGCCATGACGCACCCGGACGGCATGCAGATCAAAGTCTCACGCCAGGAAATCAGCCGTATCGTCGGCTGCTCCCGAGAGATGGCCGGCCGGGTCCTCAAGGGGCTGGAAGAGGAAGGCATGATCAACGTCAGCGGCAAGACAATTGTGGTGCTGACCGGCCTCGGCGAGGTCTGACCGCCGCGTTCAGCTGAACAGGCTTCTCAGCTTCTCGCCGGGATCAGCGGCCCGCATAAGCGTCTCGCCGATGAGAAACGCGCCGACGCCGGCATCCTTCAGCCGGCGAACGTCATCTCGATCAGCAATGCCGCTTTCGGTGACGAGCAGCCGACCTTCCGGAATCCTGGGCAGGAGGCTGAAGGTGGTCTCCAGCGTTGTTTCAAAGGTGCGCAGATTCCGATTGTTGACGCCGATCAGTCCGCACGGCAGCTGGAGCGCCCGCTCCAGCTCTTCCCCGTCATGCACTTCCACAAGCACGTCGAGGCCCAGCTCCGCGGCGAGCACCGAGAGCTCCATCAGCGCCGCGTCACCCAGCGCCGCCACAATCAGCAAGATGCAGTCGGCTCCGAGAACCCGCGACTCATAAACCTGATAGGTATCGAGCACAAAGTCTTTGCGCAGCACCGGCAGGTCACAGGCCTCTCGCGCCTCCTGAAGGAAACGGTCGTGGCCCTGGAAGAAGTCTTCGTCGGTGAGCACCGACAGGCAGGCTGCGCCGCCAGCCGCGTAGCTTTGGGCCAGGGCAGCAGGGTCGAAATCCTCGCGGATGAGCCCTTTGCTCGGCGAGGCTTTTTTGATCTCCGCGATGACGCCCGGCTGACCCGCTTCGCTGCGGCGAACCAGCGCATCGGCAAACCCGCGCGGCGGCGGGCAGTCTTCAACCCGCTGACTGAGTTCCCGAAGGGAGATGGCTGCCGCGCGCTCGGTGACCTCCTGCGCCTTGCGCCGAAGAATGCGCGCGAGGATGTCCTCAGCCATCAGTCGAGTCACTCCCGCCCACTGACGGCTCCACCGGGTCTGACTCCGCGGCACTCGCTGCCAGCTTCGAGGACAGGGCGGCCAACGCCTGCAGGCGCTCCCAGCCCGAACCTTCGTTCTGCACCTGCCGGGCCGCAGCCACACCATCGGCAAACGACTCAGCGAGGCCCGCCACGTAGATTGCGGCGCCTGCGTTGAGCGCCACCACCGCGGCCGCGGGCCCGAGGCTTCGGGTCAGCGAGTCGCGCAGCAGCTCAAGGCTGCGCTCGGGGCTATCGGCGGCGATCGCCGCTAAGTCCACCGCAATGCCGTGGTCATTTGGATCGATGGTCCAGAGCGTGAGCTCACCGTCCCTGTATTCAGCAACCTGCGTCGGCGCCGCCGGGCTGATCTCGTCCAGCCCGTCGTCAGCGTGGACCACCATCACGTGCTCCGCCCCGAGCTTGGCCAACACGCGGGCTACCGGCTCAACCCAACGGGGTGAGTACACCCCCATCACCTGGCGCCGGACAAAAGCGGGATTGGTCATGGGGCCAAGCAGGTTGAACAGCGTGCGCACGCCAAGCTCCCGGCGCACCGGCACCGCAAAGCGGGTCGCGCCGTGGTGAGCCGGCGCAAACATAAAACCGACGCCGATTTCGTCGATGCACTGCCCGACGGCGTCCGCGCTCAAATCCAGGTTTACGCCCGCTGCTTCGAGCACGTCGGCGCTGCCGGATTGGCTGGAGACCGAGCGGTTCCCGTGTTTGGCAACACCCGCCCCGGCTGCCGCTGCGGCAAAGGCGCACGCGGTAGATACGTTGAACGTGCCAACCCCATCTCCCCCGGTACCGCAGGTGTCGATCAGCGGCTCGCGGGAGGCTTGCACCCGCGTCGCGCGCTGCCGCATCACGCTGGCGGCTGCAGCCAGCTCCTCGACGGTTTCACCTTTCGTTCGCAGCGCGAGCAGCAGCGCACCCATCTGAGCCTGGGTGGCTTCGCCGTTCATGATCTGATTCATGGCCGCCGCCATTTCGGCTTCGCTCAGGTCCTCGCGACTGGCAACCTTGTCCAGCAGCTCACGCATCAGCGGTCACCTCGGTTCTTAGGAAGTTGGCCAGCAAATCATGGCCGCAGCGGGTCAGGATCGACTCGGGATGAAACTGCACGCCCTGCACGGGGAGATCTCGATGGGCCAATCCCATGATCTCCTGCCGCTTACCGCTGTCGTTCTCGGTCCAGGCCGTGACGCTCAGGCAGTCCGGTACGCTGTCGGGCTGGACGATCAGCGAATGGTAGCGGGTTGCCTCAAACGGATTGGGCAGACCGGCAAAAACCCCCTGGTCAGCGTGATGAATCCACGACGTTTTGCCGTGCATCACGCGGGATGCCCGCACAACTCTACCGCCGTAGACCTGACCGATACACTGATGCCCAAGGCACACACCCAGCAGCGGCACCCGCCCGGCGTAGCGCCGCACTACGTCGTTGGAAATTCCGGCCTGGTCCGGCGTACAGGGCCCCGGCGACAGTACAATCCGCTCGGGCGCAAGCGATTCGATATCCTCCAGCGTCAGCTGATCATTGCGCACGGTATGCACTTCAGCCCCTAGCTCCCCGAAATACTGGACGAGGTTGTAGGTAAAGGAGTCGTAGTTGTCGATCATCAGCAGCATGGGGCGGATTATGCCCGATGCCGCAGGTCCCCGGAACCGGTGCTACCCGACCTTCGAACCGGAGTTTCTGGCGATCTCGGCGCCACATCGACGGAAACGCCGCGCCAGGGGCAAAACCTGCAGCTCCGTGCGCCAAGTGTCGAAGTCTTCCAGCGCCATCTCCCGACTGATTGCGGGCCCGACACCGAAGCGGCAGCCCAGCTCCTGGAGGCGCCGGCTGGTCTTGGCGTCCGTGATCCCGCACGCGACGGCCCGGATATCCAGACACTCGGCGAGGTGGATCAGCGCCCCGCAAAGCCGGGCGTCAGGCCGCTGCTGCACCATACGGCTGACAAAATCGCGATGAATCCGCAGCTCGGCGAGCGGAAAGTCACGCAGGAACTTGAGCGAGCTGAGCGCCCCACCGATGCCGCTGACGCTGATTTTCAGGCCGAGCCCGACAAGTCGACGCAGGACCGGGTTGGCCGCTCCGCCGTGGGCGATGGCTGAAGCCTCGTCGAAGTCCAGCAGCAGCTCGCTTCGATCGATGCCGCTGGCCGCCAGGCGCGCAGCGATCACGTCGACCAGTTCCGGCTCCGCCAGAAGCTGTGGCGGCGGACTCAAGGTCAGCGCGGGCCCCGGGGTCTCACGTCGCGCTAGGTAGGCTAACGTCCGATCGAACATCAGCTCGGTTAGCGGCCGGATGAGCTCCGCCTTCTCCGCGGTTCGAAACAGCTCCTGCGGATGCATGACGCTGAAGCCGGGCTGACGCCAGCGGACGAATGCCTCAGCCCCGACACAGCTTCCGGAGTCCAGACAAAGCTGGGGCCGGACCCAGATCTCGGGAGCCAGAGATCCGCCGCGCAACGCCTGCGCCAGCGCCCGCTCCACGTCCGCGGGGTCCGGGCGGGATACCGGCTCGCGGTCCGCATAGATGACGATTCCGCCACCGCGGCGTTTGGCGGCAAACATCGCCAGTTCGGACCGCCGCAGTATGTTGCTGACGCTGTCACCATGCTGGGGGTGGAGCGCAATCCCAAGCGATACTCCTGGGTCGGCGAGGTAGCCGTCGACCTGGTACGGCCGCAGTAGACTGCGGCGCAGCTTCTCCGCCAGCCGAGTTGCGTGCAGCGGCCCACCGATGGCCGGCAGCAGGGCGCAGAACTGATCACCGCCGAGGCGCGCCAGAGTGTCGGAACGGCGCAGGGATTCGGTCAAGCGGCTCGCAACCTCTCGCAGCACCTGGTCCCCGGCAAGCTGGCCGCAGCTGTCGTTGATCAGGCTGAACCGATCCAGATCCAGCGTCACGACGGCGAAAGTGCGATCGCTACGCTGCGCGAGCCGAAGCTCCTGACCCAGCCGATCCTGTAGCAGCTGCCGGTTGGCCAGCCCGGTCAGCCCATCCTGCATGGACTGGCGCCACAGCGCCCGCTGCTGCCCTGCCGCCACATGGGCCTGGGTCGACTGTGCCAGCGCAACATCGATTGACGCCCGCAACGTTGCCGGGCTCATCAGGTCGCTCGCCACAAAGCCCTGGGCGCCGAGACTGATCGCCTGCCGTGCGCCGGCGAGATCACGCGCGTGTGTCAGGAGCAACACGGGCGGACGCTGGTTCAGCGGTTGGCGCAGCAGGTCGCTGACTTCAGCGAGCGTCTCGCGTCCGGCAAACCTCGCGTGCAGCAGGACAAGGTCTACCGCCGCTCCCTCCAGCTGCTCCGCCAGTTTTGCGGGGCGATCGCAACGGCTCAGCCTGACCTTGAGACCGGCCTGGTGTAGACAGTGTTCCAGCGCGTCGCTGTCCGATTCGGGATGGGCGGCCAGCAGCAGATGCAGCGGCGTTGTGATGGATCCGGACGACACACCGGGTTTGGATGGTTCCATGCAGGCTCTCGGTCACGCGGGTTTGAGGGCCAGCCAGCGGCATCGCCGCAGGCCTCGATGGGAAGAATATCGGCAGGTTGTGCAGCAAACTTTAGCAAAACGCCGCCAGACGTCTTGCCGCTAAAGCCCTTCGGCAGCCTGGGCCACGGCTTTGAAAAGTGCCCGACCTTTGTTCATGGTTTCCTCCCACTCCATGGCGGGATCGGAGTCGGCCACGATGCCCGCCCCCACCTGCACGTGCAGCTGACCTTCGCGGATAACGGCGGTGCGGATCGCGATGGCGGTATCCATCTCGCCCCACCAGCCGATATACCCCACGGCACCGGCATAGATATTCCGACGCACCGGCTCCAGCTCAGCGATGATCTCCATGGCGCGCACCTTGGGAGCGCCCGACAGGGTCCCAGCCGGAAAGGTGGCGCGCAGCGCGTCCAGCGGGCCGAGCTCAGGCGCCAGCCGGCCACGCACCTCCGACACGATGTGCATGACGTGAGAGTAGCGCTCGATCACCATCTGCTCAGCCAGCTCGACGCTGCCGGTCTGCGAGACCCGACCGACATCGTTGCGCCCAAGGTCGATCAGCATGAGGTGCTCAGCCAGCTCTTTCGGGTCGTTGAGCAGCTCCTGTTCCAGGGCCTGGTCGGCCGCGGGCGTTGCGCCCCGAGGGCGGGTACCGGCAATCGGCCGGACCATGATCTGGCCGGCCTCTAAGCGCGTCATCACTTCCGGGGACGAACCCACAACGTGGGTGTCGTCGAGGTTCAGCAGGAACATGTATGGCGAAGGGTTCAGCGAGCGAAGCGCCCGGTAGACGTTGACCGGACTGGTGCTAAAGGGAACGCTGAGCCGCTGGGACAACACCACCTGCATAATGTCTCCGGCGGCGATGTATTCTTTGCACCGCGCCACCGCTTCGACGAACTCGCTGCGCGTGAAACCCGACCGGAAGTCTGCCTCGGAAAGCGCTTGAGCCCCGCTGGTTTCCGGATACCCTGCCCCGCTGTGACGCAGACGATGCACCAGCTGATCCAGCCGCCGCTCCACCCGCGCCAGGTCTCCGCGCTGCCCGGGATCCGCACAGGCGATCAGAAACAGACGCCCGTGCAAGTTGTCGAAGACCGCCACCTCCTCCGACAGCATCAGGGTGATTTCGGGTGTCCCCAGCTCGTCATCGAGCGTCCGGCTGGCCAGTCTCGGCTCGATGTAGCGAACACACTCGTACGCAAAATAGCCGACAAGCCCGCCGCAGAATGCCGGCAACCCATCCAACTCAGGTACCCGGAACTGCTCCTGTAGCTCCGCCACCGCAGCCAGCGGATCAGCCACCTCTCGCCTCTCGACCACCTCACCATACTCCTCGCGGGTCAGCTCGTTGCCGCGGACGTGATAGACGGTTTTGGCGGGAAGTCCAATCATGGAGTAGCGCGACCACTGCTCGCCACCCTGGACCGACTCGAACAAGTAGGCATAGGGGCCGTCCGCCAGCTTGCGATAGACGCTGAGCGGCGTATCCAGATCCGACAGCACCTGTCGGTAGACCGGAATCCGGTTGAAGCCCTGCTTTGCGAGGTCAGCGAATGCTGCCGCGTCCATGGATCTTGCTCCTTCTCAGAACTTTGGGCCGCTACCGAACGGTGCGGTTTTGGGCCGGCATTGTAGCGTCTGCCGGGCCCTAGGGTTGGAGCTTACGACGTCGGCTGGCCAGGGTCATCACAAACTCAACCCCGCTGCCGTCTGCCCGGTTTCTGGCCACCACCCGGCCGCCATGGGCGCGCACGATCAGTCGCACGATATGCAGCCCCAGGCCGAGATGAACCTGTTCGTCTTCGTCGGATCGTGCCGACACCAGCGATTCAAAAATCTGCACCTGCATGGCCTCCGGCAGCAGCGGACCGTCGTTGCCGAACACCAGCCGCCAGCCTCGCCGCAGCGCTGTAACCTTGAGCTTGATGGCACCGCCTGCGGGACAAAACCCGACCGCGTTGTCCGCCAGCTTGTCCAGCATTTGCGCCAGCAGCTCCGGCGCGCCGGTCATGGGTGCCGCCGCCGGCAGGTCGACCTCCCAGCGCGGCTCGGGATAGACATTTCGGTAGCCAGCAACACAGCCTGAAACTACGTCGCAGAGGTCAAAATCGACCACCTCGGTTTGTTCAAGACTGTGTTCCAGGCGCGTCGCTTCGCTCATGGCGCTGAGGATTTTTCGCAGCCGGCTGGCCCCCTCGTCAGCCCGGGAGGCAAACGCGAGCGCCTCTTCGGACATCGACTCGTGGCGAAGGTTTTCCAGCGATGAACGCACGACGGCCAGCGGCGTGTTGAGCTCATGCGACAGCTTGCTCGCCAGCGACTTGAGATACTGGTTGTAACTTCTCAGCTCGCCGAACAGCCCGGAGAAGCTACGCGCGAGATCGCCGATCTCATCGCCGTCAGAGGATCCTGGCAGCGCAGCGTCTTCCCCCTCACCCAAGCGGCTCAGGGCCTGCTCCGAGGCATCTCGCAGACGCCGAATGCGCAGCGACAGCCAGGTGCTGTGCGCGAGGAGCCCAAGGACCACGACCGTGACTACCAGCAGCGTCAGGCCGAGCAGACGCAGCGCGCTCCGGTTGGTCGCCAGCAGCAGCGGGTCAGCGGGCAGCTCCAGCAGCAGCACCGCGCCGGCGTCTCCCAGCGGTACGGCTGCCGCGGCTTCGACGCTGGCCGCTGAAACCCGGCGCCAGGAGACTCGCTCGCCGCCGCGGCGAGCGGCGTCGATTTCCGCTCCGCGCAGCCTCAGATCCACGCCGGCGGTGCGCGAGCGAGTTCGCTCCAACGTATCGCCTGCCAGCAGACGATAAGCCACCTGCTGCCAGCCCCCGGGCGGATTTTCCGCCATGCCAACCAGCTCGCCGGCTGACGCCAATACCCAGCCGCCGGGATGCAGGATCCAGGACCGATTGCCGGAGCGGGTCAATGTCGCAAGCTGATCGCTCAACCCCTGATCGAGGTCGATCAGGGGAGCACTTCCCCCGGCTTCAGCCAACGACAGCAGCTGCGGCTCGCCGACACCCTCACCCGTGTCGATCGCCGTCAGATCCAGTCCTGCGCCCAGCAGCGCGCGCGGCAGGACGAGCTCCACGCGATACCCCTCGTCGAGTTCCCGCCAGCTGCCGGCGACCGGTGGCGGCAGCTGGTTGGTGCTGACACCCACCGGCAGCAGCGACAGCGATCCAGGCACGCTCGGCAGCAGACGATAGCGGGTGAAGCCTCGCACGTCGCGAACTTCGAGCTGCAGGTGATCGCCTGGCAGGTAAGACCCGGCCTGCTCCGAAGCGCGCTGGCGGCTGCTGTCCCGCACCTCGATCAGCGCGTACAGCTCCCGGCGCCACGCGGCGAGTCTGAGCGAGAGGGAAAATCGATCCCGACGACCGTCGAATATCTGACTGTCGCGGTTCCACAGCTGCCATTCGTCGTCGTAACCGTCCACCTGCAGGGGCTGATCGACGCGATTGACGTACAGGTCATCCGGGCTAAAGCTCGGCAGCAACGCCTGATCGAGGCCCGCCGCAATGGCTCTCGCGGTGGCCAGATGAGCTTCGCCTCGGGCCTCACGCAAAAAAGTCTCCACCTGACGCGCGCTCTGCCAGGCCGCAACCGGCAGCGCCGCCAGCACGAGGCAGAAAACCAGTAGCTGTCGGCGCAGCGTCATTGCCTAGTTAAATTCCGAAACGGTAGTGTGCTGAGACCTTAGATCATTAGGAACGCGCGTCAACCGAATGGACCCCTGACCCGTGTGCCCGTCAGCGCCGCTATTCGGGCCCCGCGCGCCAGCGGTAACCGGCCCCGTGTACCGTATCAATCCAGTCAAACGACGGATCGACCGCCACAAACTTCTTGCGAATACGCTTGATGTGCGAGGTGATGGTGGACGCATCAACAACGACGTTCGCATCGTCCATGAGCTGATCGCGGGATTTCACGTGGCCGGGGAAACGGGCCAACGTATGCACCATCCAAAACTCGGTGACCGTCAGCGGGACCGGCGCGTCTTTCCACAGCGCCGCCATCCTTTCCAGCGCCAGCTTCAGATCGCCCTGGATCACCTGCGAGGATTCGGGATCCGGAGAGCGCAGCGCCTCGATGCGGCGAAACAGCGCCACGACCCGGGCCAGCAGATGCTGCAGGCTGATATCTTTGGTCAGATAGTCATCAGCTCCCAGCCTGAGCCCTGAAATGACGTCGAGATCGCTGTCCCGGGCGGTCAGAAAAATAATGGGCAGCGAGCGGGAGCGACCGCGCAGCTCGCGGCACAGCTCAAAGCCCCCCTCCGGCTCGCTTCCCAAACCGATATCGATGATCACCAGATCGGGCAAGCGATTAAGAAAGCCCGCAAGCGCGCTGGCGCGGTCGCGAAAGCCCTCACACTCGTAGCCGTAGCGGCTGAAGGCGCTGACGTAGTTTTCCCGAATGGCCGCGTCATCCTCGACGATGGCAATTTTCCGGCTCATAGACATTCCTCCCGCTGATCATCCCTGAAGCTGATGTTCATCGTACTGAAACTTCCCAAGCCGGTCGCGGCAATCGGTTCGACGCCACACAAATGCCACAAATGGCCACAGCTAGTCCACAGCCGCTGCCCGAGCCTGCCCCCACCCGGTGTTTTGATGGCAGCTCCTCAAGACCTCCCGCTGGTGTCAGGAAGACGCCTCGCCCCAGGGACGGGGCATCACAAAGGACCGGAGGTTTCGCCGCTGATCATAGGAGTAAGAAGCTGATGAACTCACGACCGTGGCGCTGGCTGCGCCGCCTGACCCACAAGGACTGGGTGCTGTTGTGCCTGGCGCTCGGCTTTGGTCTCGCGCTGAGCCTGCGGGCTGCCGCTGATCCGATCGGCGACCCGTTTGGCGAGGTCAGCAGCGGCTCGCTGATGCTCACCACGGGTGAGCCGGGAGAAATGGTGCCCGGCCCGCAGCTGAGCACCGACGTGACGATGGAGATTTCGGGCATGGTTGCCGAGGTGACGGTGGTGCAGCGCTTTCGCAACAACAGCGGTCAGTTTGCGGAGGCCGTCTACCTGTTTCCGCTCCCGGACGACGCCGCGGTCAACGCCATGCAGATGCGCATTGGCGATCGGCTGATTGTCGGGGAGATTCAGGAGAAGGCTCAGGCGCAGGCAACCTACCGCGAGGCGGTGCAGTCGGGTCGCCGAGCGTCACTGCTCGACCAGAACCGCCCCAACCTGTTCACCTCCCGGGTGGCCAACCTCGGCCCCGGCGAGGAAATTGAGGTGGAAATCGCTTACGTGCAGCCGCTCGAATGGAACGCCGGGCAGTTTCGCCTGCGCTTTCCCATGGCGGTGACGCCGCGCTTCGACCCTCGCGCCCCTGGCTCAGAGGTAACCCCGGTGCGGCCGGAGGTGAACCCGACGACACTACAAATTCACCTCATGCCTGGCTTCGAGCTGAGCCGACTGCAGAGTCTTTACCACGATGTAGAGATCGAGCAGCGGGGCTCCAGCTATCGGCTGGGCCTTAGCGAGCTGGCGGTGGCGGCTGACCGGGACTTTGAGCTCGTGTGGGAGCCGCTGCTGAAAGCTGGCCCCCAAACGGCTCTATTCAGCGAACACCATGATGGGGAGGATTACGCGCTGCTGATGATCATGCCGCCCCAGCCTGAGTACCTTCATCAGCAGCCCCGGGAGCTGATTTTTGTCCTGGATTCGTCCGGCTCGATGTTTGGCGATTCGATGGCGCAGGCCAAGGCCTCGATCGAAATGGCGCTCGGCACTCTGACCGATAGCGACCGCCTCAACGTGATCGACTTCGACAGCGAGGCCCGACAGCTATTTCCGCGCTCTGTCGCCGCCACCACTGCCAACATCGGCCGCGCGCTGGCGTTTGTTGACGCCCTGGAAGCCGACGGCGGTACCGATATCGGGGCTGCCTTGCACCTGGCGCTGGAAAACCAGCCCGACCCAGGTGTTCTGCGGCAGGTCGTATTCATTACCGACGGCAGCGTCGCCAACGAGCGGGAGCTGTTCAGCCTCATCGAGCAGAAGCTCGGGGATAGCCGCCTTTTCACAGTTGGGATCGGTTCGGCCCCGAATAGCTACTTTATGCGCAAGGCGGCGCAGTTTGGACGCGGCAGCTATAGCTTCATCGGGAGTGCCGAACAGGTTGCAGAAAATATGGATCGCCTGCTGAGTCGGCTCGAATATCCGGCCCTCAACAATCTCTGCCTCGATTGGCCAGGCTTTGCCGAAACGTACCCCACCCGCCTCCCGGATCTCTATCTTGGAGAGCCGCTGATGGTCCACGTCCGTTCGGAGCAGCTCAAGGGTGCCGCGGAGGTATGCGGCGACACGTCGCTGGCGAGCTGGAATGCGCACCTGGATCTTAAGAAGGCCCAACCGGGACGTGGCATCGCCACGCTGTGGGCCCGCAGCCGGGTCGCAGCCCTGATGGACGATCTCGCCCTGGGCGGTGACCCGGCTACGATCCGGGACGCCGTGCTCAAAACGGCCCTGAGCCATAGGCTGGTCACGCGCTACACCAGTTTTGTGGCCGTAGACAAAACGCCCGTGCGCCCGGCGGAGATGCCTTTGGCGACCAGCCGGATGGCGCCACTGCCGTCGGCAGCCCTGAACCTGACGATGCCCGCCGGCGGAACCGGTGCAACCGGGCGGCTGGTCTTTGGCCTCATGCTGCTGCTCATCGGCGCCACGGTGGTGCAGCGGTTGCGGCACGACGCCTGATGGTCGTGCGGCAGCATCAGAAGCCGGCTCGAACCGGCAGGTGGTTTGCCGGTTGGACCATCATCGTCGGGGGCCTCCTGCTGCTGGCCCAGGGGCTATATCTCCCGGCCAAGGCCCAGGTCGCTCAATGGCTGCTGGGGCAGGCGTGGGCGAAGACCGAAGCGGACGGAGGCCTGCACTCACCCTGGCCCTGGGCGGACGGACATCCGGTGGCGCGCCTTCGATGGCCCGCGGGCGGGGTCAGCCAGATTGTGCTCTCCAGCGCGAGCGCGCGAGCCATGGCGTTTGGACCGAATCACGTCGGCGCCAGCGCCCTGCCCGGCGCCCCGGGGCATGTTGTGGTCAACGCGCATCGGGACACCCATTTCGCTTTCCTCGGAAAGCTGGCGGCCGGCGATCAGCTGGTGCTCGAGCACCCGAGCGGTCAACGTTGGTACCGCGTTTTCAGCCGTCAGGTGGTGGACCTTGAGCACCAGGCGATCCAGCTCAACCCGGAGGCAGATCTTTTGACTCTGGTCACCTGCTGGCCGCTAAACGCTCTGACCGCCGGCGGTACCCAGCGACTCCTCGTCCATCTGCGGCCGGAGAAACCGGCGTAGCGGGCGGGCTGACCTGTGGTTCAGCCCAGCGCGATTCATTAAACTGACGTTTTTCCCAGAGCGACACCCCATGAAACGACCGCTGCTGCTAGCCGCCGCCACGCTGGCCGCTTTAGCTACCCTGTCCGCCTGCTCCAGCGCCTACTACGGCACGCTAGAGTCCTTTGGGGTACACAAGCGCGAAATCCTGGTCGACCGAGTCGATGAGGCACTCGAAAGCCAGGAAGATGCGCAGGAACAGTTTGCCAACGCGCTGGAACAGTTTTCTGCGGTCACGGCCTTTGACGGCGGTGATCTCGAAGACCTCTACGAAGATTTGAACGACAGCTTCGAGCGCAGCGAATCCCGAGCGGCGGACGTCCACGACCGCGTGGAATCCGTCCGCAAAGTCGCCGGCGATCTCTTCGATGAGTGGGAGGAAGAGCTGGAGCAATACTCCGACGCGTCGCTGCGTCGCCAAAGCGAACAGTCGCTTCGCGATACGCGCCGCCGCTATCAGCGCCTGATCGGCGCCATGGAGTCAGCGGAACAGCGCATCGATCCGGTGCTGAGCCGATTCCGCGATCAGGTGCTGTTTCTCAAGCACAATCTCAACGCCCGGGCGGTGGCCTCGCTGCGGACGCAGCTCACCGGCATCGAAAGCGACGTGCAGGATCTCATTAGCGCCATGAACGAGTCGATCAGCGAGGCGCGTTCATTTATCGAGCAGATGGAAACCTGAGATTCGGCGATGGCTCGGTCGGCGCGACGCGACGGTTTCGCCAGTCCACCGTCTGAAGGGCCTGCGGGTGTTCGACCAGCTCCTCGCCCGAGAGCTCGCGCATGGAGCCATCCGCCACAACGCAGGTGCCCGCCGCCAGATCCGCCAGGGTCCGGCGGCGACGATCAAACAGCAGCCACAGCCAGCCTGGCGGAAACGCCATGGCCAGCACCAGCCTGATGAGCATTTGCCACCAGCGGGGGCGGCTGCCATCCTTTAGCCGGACGATTTCCTGAGAACACAGCCAGCCGCCCACCGTGCGGCTATATAGCAGCCAGCCTGCCGCAACGTACGACACAGTGACACCGTTGAGCAGAACTGTCGTCATGGTCGCCGCCCACGGCTCGGTCGCGTTCTTTCCGAGCAGAATCGCGATCAGCACCCCTGAAAGCACGCCGGTCAGCAGCAAATCCCACAGCAACGCCCCGAGCCGGTACCAGAACCCGACAAACTCAACGCGGCGTTGGGGTTGCTCCACTAGAGTTCCTAGCTTGCAGCGATCGCCGCGCGCATAGCGCTGATCGTCTGGGCGTAGTCGTCTGTGCCAAAAATGGCTGACCCTGCGACAAACGTATCGGCACCCGCCGCGGCAATTTCGCCGATGTTGTCAACCTTGACCCCACCGTCTACCTCGAGCCTGATCTCGAAGCCCGACCGATCGATCAGCTCACGGGCGCGGCGCAGCTTGTCCAGCGTCGAGGGGATAAATTTTTGGCCACCAAAGCCCGGGTTGACGGACATCAGCAGAATGATGTCCACCTTGTCCAGCACGTAGTCCAGCGCCTCAAGGCCCGTGGCCGGATTAAAAACCAGCCCCGCAAGGCAGCCCGCCTCGCGAATCAGCGCCAGGCTTCGGTCGACGTGCCGGCTGGCCTCAGGGTGAAAGGTGATTGAGCTGGCGCCGGCCTCGGCAAAATCCGGGATCAGGCGATCGACTGGTTCGACCATCAGGTGCACGTCGATCGGTGCGCTGATCCCATAATCTCGCAGCGCCTGACAGACGAGCGGGCCGACGGTCAAATTTGGAACATAGTGATTGTCCATGACGTCAAAATGCAGCCAGTCGGCGCCGGCGGCCAGCACCGCGGCAGCATCTTCACCAAGACGCGCAAAATCAGCTGAGAGCAGGGAGGGGGCAATAACTGGCGGCATGTTAATCCTTTCGATCAGTGCGGGTTGCGCTCGTTGCGAATCTGGTCGTACGCCGCCCGAATCTCGGCGGTCTTCTGTTTCGCCAGCTCCAGCATCTCCTTCGGGAGGCCTTTGGAGACCAGCTTGTCGGGGTGGTTCTGACTGGTCAGGCGGCGGTAGGCCTGCTTGACGGCCCGGTCGTCGGCTCCGCGCTTCAGACCGAGGACCTCAAAGGGGTCGTCAAAGCGTCGGCTGCGGTTCGACTGGACCGCCGTGCGCCGGTTGATCATGAGGTCGACCTCATGGGCGCTGACACCGAGGGCTATCGCACATTTCTCCACGATCGCGTGGGCCTGGTAGCTTAAGTTTCCGTCGGCACAGCCCGCATCCAGCAACACCTCGATCAGCAGGCGAGCCAGCTGCGGCTGCGATCCGCCGCTGCTGCGCAGTTCGCTCAGCGTGATCCCAAGGTTAAATTCGTTGCGTTTGCCGCGGTTAAACAGGCGGATCGCCACCTGGCGTTGGTCCGCCGTGAGCTGCATCCGCTCCATCACCTGCTGGGCGACCTGAATTTCCCGCTCGGAGACCCGGCCGTCCGCCTTCGCGATGTGTCCCATGATCAGAAATAGCGCCTGAAAAAAGGACTGCTGGGCTGCGCTGGCGTCGAACAGGGAAAGATGCCCGAGGTTCATGTCCACCGCGTGACCGATGGCGGCGCCAACAAATAGCCCCACGGGACCGCCGAACGCCAAACCGATCCCGCCGCCCACGAGTTTTCCGTAAAAACCTGCCATCAACCAACCTCAAAAACCATCCCTATTGTAAGGGAACAGCGGGCCGATGAGTTGGGCTGCGGACCGAATCGCCGGGTGCCTGGGCGATCGAGGGAAGCCGGTTGTAACGCCCCGGAGCTGTACAATAACGGTTTGTCTTATTGGACCCGACATGCCCGACGCTGAGCTGATTTTCGAGACGCACCTCGACCACCTGCCGCTGCTGCACCGCGGCAAGGTGCGTGACGTCTACGACGCCGGGGACAATCGACTGCTCATGATTACGTGCGATCGCCTTTCCGCCTTCGACGTGGTGCTGCCCACCGCCATTCCCGGCAAGGGCGCGTTGCTTAACGCCATGTCGCGTTTCTGGTTTGACAAGACCCAGCGCCTCATCAAAAACCATCTGCTCAACGACCCGGCCGCGGACATCATCGGTGACCACCCGCAGCAGGCCGCGCTGGTGGCCCGTTCGGTGGTCAGCCGTCGACTCGACGGGCTGCCGGTGGAAGCGATTGTCCGGGGCTACCTCGCCGGCTCCGGCTGGGCGGACTATCAGCGCGACGGTCAGGTTTGCGGCCATCCCCTCCCGGCCGGCCTGAACCAGGCGCAGCAGCTCCCACAGGCGATTTTCACGCCGTCGACCAAGGCTGAGGTGGGTAATCACGACGAAAACATCAGCCGTCAGCAGGCCGCTGACCTCATCGGCGAAGACCGAGCGAGAGAATTGGAAGCGGTCAGCCTGCAGCTCTACCGATTTGCGGCGGACTACGCGCGCGAGCGCGGGATCATCATCGCCGACACCAAGTTTGAATTTGGCCTGAATCAAGACCAGGAGCTGGTTTTGATGGATGAAATCCTCACCCCGGATTCCAGCCGCTTCTGGCCCGCGAGCGACTACCGCACGGGCATCAGTCCGCCATCGTATGACAAACAGTTCGTCCGAGACTACCTGGAGACGTTGGACTGGGACAAAACGGCGCCAGGGCCCGCGCTGCCGCCGGAGATAGCGGCCCAGACGGCAGCCAGGTACGCCGAAGCCATGGAACAGCTCAGCGGAAGCTGAAACTGCGGAACAAGGCCGTGTCACCGGCCCGCGAATGTTTTACCATTTTATTTCCCGATATCGTTGAGCGTTGGAAACCCCGTTATGAAATCCGTCCACACCTGGTTTGAGCAATACGGCGTCAGCCACCAGAATCCGGTCAACAAACGGATCCACTGGATCTGCGTTCCCCTGATCTATTGGAGCGTCTATGCGCTGCTGAGCGCGGTGCCGAACGGGCCCTTACCCGACGCCTGGACCTGGGGCCTGGTGGTGATGGCGCTTGGGCAGGCTTACTACCTGGTTTTGTCACCATCGCTGGCGCTCGGGCTCCTCGCCTTTAACGCGGTGGTGGTGCTCACCGCCAGCGGGTTAGCCGACCTAAGTGTTTCGCTGGGCTGGGCTGGAGTGGTGGTCTTTGTGCTGGCGTGGATCGGACAGTTCATCGGTCACAAGATCGAGGGCGCGAAGCCCTCGTTTTTTGAAGACTTGCAGTTCCTGATGATCGGCCCAGCCTGGCTGATGGGCTTCGTTTACCGACGGCTGGGCTATCAATACTGAGGTTTGACGGCCGGTCGGCTGACCGGCCGCGGTCATGCGGGCTGTTCGACGGGCGTCGT
Organism: Pseudomonadota bacterium; assembly: GCA_039033415.1. Classification (NCBI taxonomy): domain Bacteria; kingdom Pseudomonadati; phylum Pseudomonadota; species Pseudomonadota bacterium. The sequence goes on from JBCCCR010000006.1 coordinate 208,772, forward strand.
CTCGGGCGCAGCCTTCGGGTTTGACGGCAGGAGGAATCGAGCCAATGCCGGCAGCAGTACCACTGCGCTGACCATGTTCAGGAAGAACATGAACGCCAGCAGTTTGCCCATGTCAGCCTGGAACTGGAGCGCCGAGAAGATCCAGGTGCCGACGCCTATGGCCAGCGTGAAGGCGGTGAAGACCACGGGCTTGCCCGTTTGCTTCAGCGCGTGGAAGTAGGCCTCTTTGAGGTCCATCCCACCCTTCAGACAGTCCGACAGCCGGCTGTAGATATAAATGCCGTAATCCACACCGATACCTACACCGAGCGCCACCACCGGCAGCGTGTTCGTTTTAAGCCCAATACCGAGAGCAGCCATCAGCGCGTAAGCCAGCACGGACACCAGCGCCAGCGGCACGACGATACAGATGGTGCCGCGCAGCGATCGGAAGGTGATGCTGCAAAGGATGATGATTGCCAGATAAACCAGCACAAGCATCGGGAACTGCGCCGCGCCAACGACCTCGTTGGTTGCCGCCGCCACTCCGACGTTGCCCGTTCCCAGACGGAAGTTGACTTCGCCTTTGCCCAGCTCGTCCTTGGGCTTCGGTTCGTAGAGCGTAATGGTCTGGCCCGGGTTGCCGAGACCCGCTGCCACCTCGCTCTCGCTGCCGACGTCATACTGGCGACGATAGTCTTTGACGGCGTCAACCACCCGCGTGATGGTCTGGGCCTTGTGATCCTCGGTAAACACGATGACCGGCATAGCGTCGCAGTTAGCGTTCAGCAGCCCGGTATCGGTCTCGATCGACTGAAGGTTCTGCCGCATCACAAAGTTATCGCGCGGCAGGACACGCCAGCGCATGTTGCCTTCGTTCCAACCCGAGTTGATCGTTTTTGCCACCCAGGGCAGCGTAATCACCTGCTGAACGCCGGGCACGTTGTACATGTGCCAGGCAAAGCGATCGATGTTTTCCATCGCCAGGAAGTCTTCGGTGCAGGCCTGCGGGCTCGCCTCCACGATCACCGACACCGAGTCTACGCCCAGCGAAAAGCGCGAAGAGATGACGTCCGCATCCTGGTTGTAGCGGGAATCGGGCCGCAGCTCAGGTACGCCGGCCTGCGAGTCGCCGATCTGCATGTCCTGGCCCTTGATGTAGCCAAACGCAAACAGCCCGGCGGCCACCAGCAGCGCGGTTGCGGCCACCGGCGTATCGGTGAGTCGGCTCAGCGCACGCCATAGCCGATCCAGACGTTCGCTGCGTCGATCCTGGGCGTCACGCCAGGTCTCAACGTCGCGGATTTTCACCAGCGACAGCAGAATCGGCAGCAGCACCAGGTTGGTCAGGATGATCAGCGCAACACCGATAGAGGCTGTGGTCGCCAGCTCCCGGATGATCCGGATTTCGATAAACAGGATGGTTAGAAAGCCGATGGTGTCCGACAGTAGCGCAATCGCGCCTGGCGCCAGCAGGCTGCGGAATGTTTTCCGGCAAGCGGTCATGGAGCTCGCGCTCTTCGGCTCAACCCCTGGGGCCAGCGGCTCGAACTGACCGTACATGACCTCGCAGCTCCAGGCGTTGATCATTTGGACGCCGTGGCTAACGCCGATCGCAAAAATCAGAAACGGCGTCAGGATATTCATCGGGTCGATGCCAAAACCCAGCAGCTTCAGGGCACCCAGCTGCCAGATCACGGCAACCACCGAACACAGCAGCGGCAGCATGGTGAGCTTGAGCGACCCGCAATAGAGATAGAGCAGGATTGCGGTAATCACGAGGGCAACACCAAAGAACCAAATGACGGACTTGGCGCCTTCCGCAATATCTCCGACAATCTTGGCAAAACCGATGATGTGAACCGACAGACCTTCGGTGGCAAACTGCTCGCGGATTTTCTCCAGGTCTGCCGCTACCCGCTGGTAGTCGAGCATTTCGCCGGTTGCCGGGTCTTCCTCCATCAGATCGGCCCAGACCATGGCGCCGCCGAAGTCTTCCGCCACCAGACGACCCACCACCCCGGACTTCACGATGTTGCCGCGCACCCGCTCGAACATCTCGTCACCGGGTGCGAAATCCGACGGGATGACGTTGCCGCCGGCAAACCCGTCTTCGACGACCTCAACAAATCGCACGTTGGGCGTGAAGATCGATCGGACGCTCGCCCGGTTGACGCCCGGGACAAAGAACACTTCGTTGGTGATGCCCTCGATGGCGGCAAAAAAATCGGGCGTGAACATGTTGCCGTCGTCGGCCATCACCGCCACGAGCAGCCGGTTGGCACCGCCATACTCCGCCTCGTAGTCGAGGAACGTCTGCATATACTCGTGCTGCAGGGGCAGCTGCTTCTTAAAGCCCGCGTCGACCCGCAGTTGTGCCGCGTAAAAGCCCATCACCGCCGTGATCGCTGCAAACAGCAGCAGGATCGGCATGCGGGCGCCAAAGATGGCGCGCTCCAGGACGCCGGTCAGCCCACCGACGTGACCCGCTTCGTGTGGAACACTCATCGCAGCACCTGCTCAAGTGGATAGCGCCAGCTACCGCCCTCACCGACCATCACCAGGCCCGAATCGACGATCACCACCGCAGCGATGTCGTTGCCCTCAGCGAGCTCAAGCGAGCGGATCTGATCGTCGGCCAGCACAAGCACCTCGCCGTTGACTCCAACCATGACCACCTCGCCGCTGCTGAGCTGGACCGCGCCGTTCAATGAATTGAGCGAATCGGTGTCGAGCTGCTGCCAGCTGCTGCCGGCGTCCACAGACACAAACGCGTTGCCGCGCAGGCCGAACGTCAGAAGCCGGTCCTGCCCCAGCGTTAGGGCACCGAACATGGAGCCGCCGTAGGGGAGTACGAGCTCCTGCCAGGTTTCCCCTTCGTTGCGGCTGCGGTAACCGTTGCCCTGCTCCGCCGCGATGTAGAGCGTGCCGTCCGCAAGCTTGGTCATGCCGTTCAGGTGATAGTCAACTCCGATATCGAATTCGTCGTCGTACGCATAGGGGTCGTTGGCAGCGGCACCCTGCTCATCCGAAGCTTCCTCGTCCGCGGCGTCGTCAGCGAGTTCCAGGCTGGCCACCTCCCAGCTTTGACCACCGTCAGAAGTTCGGAGGAAAACCGCGTAGGCGCCGACGGCAAAGCCGCGCTGCTCATCGAGGAAAAAAATATCGAGCAGAGGACTGTTTGCCTCGGGATCGAAGACGTCAGGGCTCGAATACTGGCGCTGCCAGCTCTGTCCCCCGTCAGCGCTGTGCACAATCACCTGATCATGCCCGGCCGCCCACACCCGATCGCCCAGGCTGAAGACCGCAGTCAGCGTGGAGCGTGTCGGAACGTCCGCCACCTGCTCCCAGCTTTCGCCTTCGGTCGAGCGCAGGATATGCCCTCGCTCGCCCACCGCCACCAGCCCACTGCCGGTCGTGGCCACATCGAGCAGCATGGACTCACCGGCGCGGGGCATTGCCTCGGATGAGGCAACGCTGGAGTTGAACTGCGAGGCGTCCGCCTCGTCATCGCCTTGCGCTAGCACCGCACCGTATGACAGCACGGCCGTGGACATCAGCGCGGCCAGGCTGCGCCATGACAACACTTTCCGCAACTTCAGAGCTCTATGCCCAGCTGGCGACTGAAGTCACCTTGCTTTTCAAGCGTCCCACTAGCGCCGGCCGCGGGTTCGCAGGGCCTGCGGAGTGTAGTCCCCCGGGTTGCCCGGCTGGTCAAACACGTTGACGTCGTCGTTGTTGTCCAGACCGACCGCCACATAGCGACCGGACTGCAGATCGTGATGGACCTCAACCGTGCTCCAATAGGTGGGCACCTCGTAGTAGTTCACGCCGTGCGCCTCGGAAAAACGCCACAGCTCGTCGCGACCATCGTAGTGGTCGATCAGCACAATCTGGTAGCTGTCCTCGTCGAGGTAGTAGGTCCGGCGGCTGTTGATGTGCCGTTGGCCGTCTTTCAGCGTGCCTTCGAAAACCCATACGCGGTGTTTCTCGTAGCGCATCAGGTCGGGGTTCAGATGGCCGGGCCGCACGAAGTCGTCGTAGCTGAGCCCTTCCTTGTGGGCTTTGTAAGAGTTGTACGGCACGTACATCTCGCGCTTGCCCTTCATCTCCCAGTTGAACCGGTCCATAGCGCCGTTGAACATATCGGTCATGTCGTTGGTACGCAGACCGTCGGAAGCCGTGCCCGGGTTGTCGTACGCGACGTTGGGCGCCCGCCGAACCCGACGCTGGCCGGGGTTGTAGATCCACGCCTGGCGGAATTGCTCAATCTGGTTCAGGGTCTCGTGAACCAGCAGCACGTTACCGGCCAGCCGGGCCGGCGACTCAACCACCTGGTAGAAATACAGCAGAATGTTTCTGACGTCCGCCAGCGTGTTGCCTTCGACGTAGTAGAGCCCAAGCAGCTCCTCCCGCAGCTTGACGGCCGTATATTTGCCGTCGGCCGTCGGCGCCACCTGGTTGTTATAGCGAAACCCCCCGGTGCCCTTGTACTTGAGCTTGTGATTCCACATCAGTTCGTAGGGCGTCTCGGGGAAAGGGAACGGAAACCCTTCGGCGACGTTGACCACACCCTCGCCGTTGGCAACGATCTTGCCGGTGGCGCCGTTCTTTTTGGTCATCTCGTAGGTGCGCTCGGGAAAGCTGGCGCTGCGCCGCGAGGGGTAAACGTCCATCCGGTAGGTGTCGTAGCGCTTCAGCATCGCGACCTGACCCGGAGACAGGAACTCTTCGTACTCGCCCACGTTGGCACCCGTGATGGCAAACATGACCTCGTCGCCCGGGAACGGATCGGGGTGATGATCGCCGGGGCTGTAGCCCGCCGGCGCCTCGGTGATGCCACCCTCCCACGCCGGGATTGTTCCGTCCGCGTTGCCGGCTCTCTCAGACCCCATGGGGGTCAGGTCACCGTCCAGTCTGTCTACCTGATCAGGCTTGGCGCCGGCGAGAACACTGCCCGCGAAAGCGGCCGCCAGAGCGGTAAGAACCAATCGACTTTTCATGAATAACTCCGATTAAAAGGCATAGCTGATGGAGGCCGACACAAAGTCCCTGTCCTGCAGCAGGTTTTGCAGTCCGGCTCCGTAAAAGCGGGTGTAGCCAACGTCGCCCCGCCATTTCTCCAGATAGGAGGCACCGAGGCTCAGGGTCAGCGATTTACGATCCTCAATGAAGGCACCGCCCGGACCCGGGCTTGTGCCGCTGACGTCGTGGTTGAACGCAATCTGCGGAAACAGGTTGTACGCGCTGCCGAAGGCCGAGTTGTAGTCCAGGCGACCCAAGAGGCGATAGCCCCAGGAGGTTTTGTCCGGAAAACCCGTCGCCTGAGTTACCGGGTTGCGAAGGGCGCCACCGGTAAGCAGGTCAGCGCCACCGCCGGTGTCGGTACCAGGACCCTGGTATCGAAGCACGTCCTGCGAGGGGAGGTCCCAGACCTGGGTGACGCCGAACTCCGCCAGGAACACCGCCTGGTCAGATCCCAGCGTCGATCCGAACACGCGAGACAGGCTGAACTGCAGCTGGGTGAACTCGTGCTCTTCCCAGCCACGGATCTCCTGTCCAGGGGCAACGGTTCCGAGCTGGCTGATGAAACGATCAGCCGGCGCCGGGATGGCTGCGTTCAGCGGCGAGAGAGCGGCAAACAGGAGCTCCACGTCGTCGATCTGCAGCGGCTGATTATCGCGGTAGGAAATCTCGCCGGCAAACGCCCAGCCGCCGATCTCCGTGTTCCAGCTCAGGCCGAACATCTCGATATCTTCCGGATACTCCACAAAGTAGCGGGCAGAATCCGCGTTGGAGTCTGTAACGGCAATGCCCGACAGCAGCGGCAGTCGGCTGTGGTAGCGCATGTAGTAAAAGCCGAACTCGGTGTCGTTCAGCTCCGGTGAGTAGTAGCGGAACGCCACACCAAACTGGCCGGATTCATCCGGACTGCGGTCAAAGCGCCGCGGAACGGTCAGGCCCGGCGTTTGCTCAGGAAATAGGCCAAACCCCAGCATGACAAAGTCGCCGCCGGGGGTGCCAAAGTCGTTAGTGCCGAAGTACGAGCCCGACGGATCCGGATCGATCTGCTCGAATTCAAACTGGACCACCGCTTCGACCGAGAGGTTTTCGGTCAGGCTGAGCGAGGCCCACAGCGAATCCACGGGCAGGAACGCCTGCCGCAGCTCAGCGCCGGCGACCCGCAGCCTCGACACGTCAACCGGATTCACGATGTTGATACCGCCCTGGATAAACGCGCTTTCGCCCCAGTTCACGACCTGGCGGCCCAGGCGAACGGTACCGGGGTTGTTGCCGATCGAGAAATCATAGAACAGGAAAGCGTCGAGCAACCGGGTGTCTTCTCCGACAAACTCCCGCGCATCACCGAAGGCGCCGTCGCGAGGCGCCAGGAAGCTGCCCGTGTTTTCGAAATCGTAGAAGCTTGAGAAGCGGAAGAAGCCGCCGAAATCGCGGTACGTCAGCGAGAGCTCGCTGGTCAGAGCGACGGCGTGGGTGATCAGGTCCCCATCGTCATAGTTGAGATTGCCGGAGTCGTTGTTGACGGAAAACCGCCCGGGTGCAGCAACCTGTTCTTCGATCGGCCGAAAGCCGATCAGCGGATCCAGAGCCGCTTTGCCGACGCAGTCACGACAGCGATCTTCGACCCGCCAGGACGCCCCGTAGGAAATGGTGGTGTCCAGGTAACCCTGCAGCTCCCCCTTACTGAATTCGAAGCCGAAGGCCGGCAGGGTGGTGAGTGACGCTGCCGCCGCCAGGGCAAAAGCCGGGGCCAGTCGGGCTGCTGAGCGATGGTGATTGTCCGTTTTCATCAGTTGCTCCTCAATTGCCTGCCAGGATTTCGGGGACGACAACCTGAACGGCCGTGCCGTTGCTGCCGACCATGCTGGCGGCCTGCGTTTGCATCTCGAGCGTTGCCTCCGGTGATGGGTCCGGGCTGAGAATCGAACCGTGTCCGCCCACCAGGAACCGGGTCACGCCGCGGATCCCGTCGGGGTTCTGCGTGGTTTGGGTAATCGGGTTAAGGCCCATCGCCGCAATCAGCGGCTCCGTGCCGGAAAGGGGAAAGCCGGGTACCGAATTGGGTATCACCTGATCCGGTGGACTGAACGCGCTGCCCACCACTTCCTGAATCAACACCGGCTGCACGGCCGCGGCGAGCGCGGCCCAGTTGATCGGGTCCGAAGAGTCGGTCACGGTCTGGGCAGCGAGCACAAATGTATCGAAGTCCTCGGTGCCAGGCTCGATGCCACTCTGCGCGAGGCCGGCAAGGATAGACGGGCCGAAGGCGGGAGAGCCGAGCAGCAGCCCGACAATGCCGCCGCCGGGTACTGACAGCACCCCCGTCTGGACCGCGCTGTCGAAGCGTGCGCCTTCCACCGCCAGGAAGGGGATGCCGTTGATCGCGCCGAGCGACTGGCCGACAAACCGGACCTGAGAATCGTCGAGGTCTGACTGTCCGTCACCGTCGAGGTCCATGTTGCCGAGGCTAACCGCAAGCACGCTGAGGTCCGCCTGCGCCTGGCGATTGTTGTCTCGCGAAGTCAGCAGGCTCGTCAGATTAATAAAGTAGGTCCCGGAGGCGTCGATCAATCCGTCCGGGCCCTGAGCTCCCGTAGCGTTGTCGGCAAAATCCGCGTCGAAGGTCCGTTCGTCAGCGAGCGGCCCAAAGGGGGTATTTTCGACATAGAGCGCGTCCAGCGGGCCGCCATTTGGCACAATCCCGTGCAGCGGCTGATCGATGGAAATCACCGCAAAGCCCGTGGCGGCCATGGCCTCGGCCACCGCCAGCGCGTCGGTTCGATCTCGCGTGATGCCGTGCTGGTAAATCACCACCGGCCAGCCCGCCGGCGGGCGCGACATGCCGCTGGCCGCGTTGGGCAGGGTGGCCAGCACCGGGATGGTCTGGGTCGACTTCACCACCGGGATTGGATTGAGAAACGTCACGTTGGTTGAGGTGGGATCCAGCCCCAGCGTGTCGAAGGGCGGGACATAAGCTCCGGGCGACGCCTCCCAGCTGCCGCCAAGAATCGCGGTTGGGTTGGTAGCGGTTGGTGTGTCCAGGTAGTAAGGCACCGACATAACGCCGATGTAGATATCGGCGATGCCGTTCAGTCCAAGCGCAGCCGTGGTCAGGCCGCTGAAGGCGAACTGCGACGGCTGCGGGTTGATGGTGCCGCGCACCGCGTTGAGTACCGGCGTGATCGATTGGGTGGTGGCAACCCAGCTCACAACCACGTCGTCGGACGGGATACCCACGCTGGCGAGCGCCGCCTCCTGAGCATTTGTGAGCTGGCGCAGCGGCTCTAGCGCCTGTGCCAGGGAGTCGGTCAGCAGCGGATCGGTGCTGGCGCCGGTGTCGTCAATCAACGGGTCGGTACGCTGGGCGAGGAAATACTGCTGGTCAGGCGTCGCATTATTGCCGACGAGGTCGGTGACGCCACGCGTGATCACGGCCATATAGGTGGTGATCTCTTTCAGTGGCCTGATGGGCACAATCACAATCGACTGTTCTAGCGGATTAGTGGTGGAAACGGTCGTGACAAAGTCGACCCCTGGCGTCAACTCCTCGATGACGGCCACCACCGGGCCGGCCGGCTGTGCAAGCGCCACCTCAAAGAGCCGGACGGTTTGTCCCGGCAGCACCGTGCTGGCGTCGATCGAACTGGAGAAGCTGGCCTGCCAGGGTGTGGTGGTGCCCCAACCGTCAAGCGCGTTGATCGCCAGCAGCGGCCCAGCCGCCGGATCGGTGGGGTCGGCGATGGGTAGATTCAGCGTCAGGTCACCGGTGCCCAAGAAGAGCAGATTGTTCGGCAGAGGAACCACGCCGTCGGACGGGGCAAAAACCGCGGTCAGCACGCCGGTGGTTGGCTGTCCGTTGTCGTTGGTTACGGGAGGGGCGTCGACGGCGCCGGGGGCATTACTACCGCCGCCACAGCCGACCAAAACCACCAGCATCGCGAGAGATATCCCTGAAATGCGCATCGCGGTCAGTCCTTTTACGGGGAGGGTCAGGCGCCCATCATAAGAACTGTGACAGGTTTATTGCAAGCTGGACCAGCGAAGTCCTGCATCGGCGCTGGCGCGCCGTTTAGCCGGTTTTTTGCTCGGCTTAGAAATACAGCCCGTAAGCGAGGATCGCGTGACAAACGAGCGCCGGAACCGTGAGCTGGGTACGCAGGATGGGATACCAGCGCGGAGCCCCGGTTGGCGCCGCAACCAGCCCAAACAGCCAGGCGGCCAGGTAGCTCACGCCGAGCAGCAGCACACCCCACCTTGGCTCCAGCACCAGGGCGATGAACGCCAGCATCACGGGCACCATGGCGAGCACAAGTTCGCGCGTTCTAAGGTGGTCCAGCACCATGCCCGCACCCCAGCGAATCCCGCCCAGAAAGGCCAGCACCAGACCCGAATAAATCATAAAGCCAAGGAGCGCAAAGCCCGGGAAAATCGGCCCATCAGCGACGAAGCTGACGGAGAACACGAGCAGCGGCAGCGCACCGATATAGCCGATCCAGCGGGCGTTTTCCGGAATCTCAGGCACTGCCGCTTCGCCCCCCCAGCCGCCTGTCGACAGCCGGCGTGGCGACCCGCCGCTGGCGTGCGATGGTGGCGGGCACCCTCAGCGGATTGGCTCGAAGCGGAATTTCTGGCCGCCGATCGACGCCTGATACATCAGGCCGCCCTTGGCCTGGGTGTAAACAGCGACTCCGTTGCGAAAGTTGGCATTGGCCGACACACCCTCGCGCAACGCAACGGCAGACGCCTGGCCGGAAAAGCTGAACTCGCCGGACTTGAACCAGTCCATGGCGTCCTGGGAGTTGAAGAAAATCACCTCGCTGTAAGCCTGGCCACCCAGCTGAAGGCCAACGCTCGCCTGGGTCATATCGCAATACCCGATAAAGTTGCCGCGCTCGTAGACCTGCCCCCGGCCGTAGGCGCCGCCGACGCCGGCCGCGCCGGCGCCGATCGTTGGAAAGACCGCGTAGCCAACCGCGGTGTCGAACAATCGTTCGATGCCCGGATCGGTTTCCTGGAAGCGATAGATCGTTTCCTGCGTCATATCATCGAGCTGGTTGGCGCGATAGCCTGCCCGCGGCGACACGGCGCAACCGGCCAGGGCGATGGCGAGCAGCACAAGCAACGCGGTGTGGAGATGCAGTCTCTGTCTCATGTTTCTGAATACCTTAGTTGGCCGCCTTTTTAGGCATGTACAAGTCGGTAATGGTGCCTTCAAACGCTTCGGCAGAAAAGGCCACGGTTTCCGATAAGGTGGGGTGTGGGTGGATCGTCAAACCCACATCCGCAGCGTCGCAGCCCATCTCGATGGCAAGCCCGACTTCCGCGATCAGGTCACCGGCATGCGGCCCGACGATGCCCCCACCGACAACACGCTCGGTTTGCGGATCGAACAACAGCTTGGTCATGCCCTCACTGCGGGCAAGCCCCAGCGCACGACCGCTGGCGGCCCAGGGAAACACCCCCTTCTCGACCACAATCCCCTGCTCTTTGGCCTCCAGTTCGGTGAGCCCAACCCACGCCACCTCCGGATCGGTGTAGGCCACGGACGGGATGACCCGCGCCTCAAAGGCGCTCTTCATGCCCGCGCAGACCTCTGCCGCCACCTTGCCCTCGTGAGTCGCCTTGTGCGCGAGCATCGGCTGACCGACGATGTCGCCGATGGCGAAGATATGCGGGACGTTGGTGCGCAGCTGGCGGTCCACGCTGATAAAACCACGATCAGAAATGTTGACGCCCGCCAGCTCGGCACCGATGTTCTTGCCGTTGGGGCTGCGCCCCACGGCGACGAGGATCCGGTCGAAGGTGTCCTCGGCGGGCGCCTGATCACCTTCAAAGCTCGCTTTGAGCCCCGCATCTTCGGCCACCACCGTCGTCACCCGGGTCTTCAGAAAGATGTTTTCGTAGCGGCCTTTGACGAAGCGGTGAAATGGCTTCACCAGATCCAAATCCGCGCCCGGCATCAGCTGGTCCATCAGCTCGCAGATGGTCACCCGGGTGCCCAGCGCCGCGTACACGCTGGCCATCTCCATGCCGATGATACCGCCGCCGATTATCAGCATACGCTCGGGGATGTCGCTGAGGTCCAGGGCGTCGGTCGAATCCATCAGCCGCGGGTCATCCCAGGGCATGCCCGGCAGCTTGATCGCCTGCGAGCCCGCCGCGATGATCGCCTTCTCAAAGCCAACCCGGGTCACCTGCTCGCCGTCGGATACCTCGATGGTATTGGGAGAGCTGAAGCGCCCATAGCCCTTGATGACCGTCACCTTGCGCTTTTTGGCCAGCCCCTTCAGGCCGCCGGTCAGCTGGCCTACCACCGAGTCTTTAAACTGGCGAAGCTTGTCCAGATCGATGGCGGGAGTCCCGAAGCTGACGCCGTGTTCCGCCATCGCCGCCGCCTCGTCAATGACCGCTGCGGTGTGCAGCAGCGCCTTGGAGGGAATGCAGCCGACGTTCAAACAAACGCCGCCGAGTGCCGGGTACCGTTCGATGAGCACGGTTTCCAGCCCCAGATCTGCGGCGCGAAACGCTGCGGTATAGCCGCCGGGACCGGAGCCGAGCACCACCACCTGGGCCCTTATGTCGGCGCCTTCATCCGGTAATCCGCCCGATGCCTGACCGACTGGCTGGGGCGGTGCCTGGGTTGGTTTCTGGGCCGGAGTCGGCGCGGGCGGCGCGGCGCTCGCCGGCGATGCTGGCGCTGCCTTGTCCGTTGCGCCGGCCTCCGCGCTGGCCATAAGTTCGATGATCGGCGTGCCTTCGGAAACCGAATCGCCGACCTGGACTAGCACCTCGCTCACCGTCCCCGCCTGTGGCGCGGGGATCTCCATAGTGGCTTTGTCGCTCTCCAGCGAAATCAGCGATTGCTCCTGCTCCACCTCATCACCCGCAGCCACCAGCACCTCGACCACCGGCACGTCGGCGAAATCACCGATGTCCGGAACCTTGACCGTGACAGATTTGCTCATAGACCTTTCCTAAGTCGAGGGGTTATTGATACTGCCGCAGCACGAGCTGGCCACGGCTTTGCACGAGCTCTAGCTCGCGTAGAAAATTCATGCCCAGCAGCACGTCCGGTGACCTCATGTTGGGCACCACCGCCGCCGACACATCCCGAAGCTCGATCGGGCCGAGCCGAATAGAGGTGATCTGCGTCTGGTAAGCCGTTGCCGAGCCGTTCGCCGTGGACACCGTGAACGATGCCCCGCGAGGCAGACCGAGCCGGCGGGCAAGGCTGTCGGACACCGCGACCTGAGTTGCCCCGGTGTCGACCAGCACCTCCGCTTCACTGCCGTTGATCAGCGCCGCCGCGACATAGCTATCCTGGCGGTTCGCCTGCAGCGTAACCTCGGCATAGCCGTCGCCAGTGCTGCTCAGGGGGCGCTGGTTGGGGTTGCGCTGCCCGGCGATCAGCTGATCGAAGAGCAGCGTCAGCAGTCCCAGGGCACCCAGCGCCGCCACCAGGATCATGCCCCGGCCCAGCCGACGTTGCCGTCCGCTCATAGAAGCAGGCGACGAATGTCGGTCAGCATATCCGCGAGGTAACGGGTGAAGCGCGCGGCGGTTGCACCGTCGATGACACGGTGGTCATAGGACAGGCTGAGCGGCAGCATCAGCCTCGGCGCAAATTGGCTGCCGTCCCAGACCGGCTGCTGACGAGATCTCGATACGCCGAGAATCGCCACTTCGGGCGCGTTGATGATCGGGGTAAATGATGTGCCGCCGATGCCGCCCAGAGAGGAGATCGAAAAGCAGCCGCCCTGCAGGTCCTTAGGCGACAGTTTCTTGTCGCGAGCCCTGACGCTGGCCTCAACCACCTCGCCGGCCAGCTGGAACAGCGACTTCTGGTCGCAGTCCCGAATCACCGGCACCACCAGTCCGTCGGGTGTGTCCACGGCCACACCGATATGGAAGTACTGCTTCAGGATCAGCGTCTCGCCGCTTTCTTCCAGCGAGGCGTTGAACTGAGGAAACTGCTTGAGCGCCGCAACCACAGCCTTGATCAGGAACGCCAGCGGCGTCAGCTTCACGCCGGCAGCTTTCGCGGCCTCGCCCTGGCCCTTCCGAAACCCTTCCATATCGGTCACGTCCGCCTCGTCGTGCTGCGTGACGTGGGGAATCATCGCCCAGTTGCGGGCAAGGTTGGCGCCCGAGATTTTCTGGATGCGCGACAGCGGCTGGGATTCGACCGGGCCAAACTGCGAAAAATCCACCTTCGGCCAGGGCAACAGGCTTAAGCCCGCGCCACCGGCGGTCTCGGAGGTGCCACTGCCTTTACGCTGCATGACCGCCTTCACGAACTGACGAACGTCTTCGGTGGTGATCCGACCCTTACGACCGGTGCCGGTAACCTCCGTCAAATCCACCCCTAGCTCCCGCGCTTCGCGCCGCACCGATGGGCTGGCGTGAGGCACAGCGCCGGGTTTCTGGGTGCTGGCGTCGAATGCCATCGGTGGCTCCCGGCGACTACCCGCATCCGACTCAGGCTTGCCTGATGGCGCGGCGGCGGCCGCTGGGGCCGGTGCGGCAGGCGCTTCCGGGGTCGGAGCCGGCGTCGCTGGTGCGGGCGCTGCAGCAGCACCGACAGGTTGCAACGTCACCACCGGTGCTCCCTGACCGACCTGCTCGCCTACGGCAACGTGAACCTCCAGCACGGTCCCCGCCTCACTGCTGGGGACCTCCATGGTGGCCTTGTCGCTCTCAAGGCTGATCAACGACTGCTCTTGCGCCACCTCATCACCGACCGCCACCAGGACCTCAACCACGTCCACGGCATCGAAATCGCCGATATCCGGCACAATCACCTGTACCGGCTCAGCCGAAGCCGCTGCCGTGGGCTGCGCCGGCGCCTCGGCCGGCGCGCTCAAGGCTACGGCTTCTGCGGCGGGTGCCGCTTCGGCCACCGGGTCGGGCTCAGCCGGAGCTGGCGATGCCGCCTCGCTGGCGCCCAACGCCAGGATCGCGTCACCCTCTGAAATGCGATCGCCCACCGCCACCAACAGCTCGGCCACCACGCCGTCGGCGGGGCTCGGGATCTCCATGGTCGCCTTGTCGCTTTCCAAGGAGATCAGCGACTGTTCCGCGCTGACCTGGTCACCCTGGGCCACCAGCACCTCAACCACTTCGACGTTTTCAAAGTCGCCGATGTCCGGCACCTTAACGATGTTCTGCTCTGTCATGGTCAGCGCCTTATACCGTTACCGGATCGGGCTTAGCCGAATCGATGTCATACTTTTTCTGGGCCGCGTTGAGCGTTCGCTTGGTCACCTTCCCCTCTCGATAGAGCGCGTAGATGGTCGTGTACGCGATGTGGTTGCGATTGACCTCAAAGAACTCCCGCAGCTTGGGCCGGGTGTCCGACCGACCAAAGCCGTCGGTGCCCAGCACGTGATAGCTTCGCGGTACAAATTCGCGGATCTGGTCCGCGTAGGCCCGAACGTAGTCGGTGGCTGCAATCACCGGGCCCTCGGTATCGGCCAGGCAGCTTTCTACGTAGCTCTGCTTGGGCTTTGTCGATGGATGCAGCCGGTTGTGGCGCGCCACCGACGCACCTTCACGGCCGAGCTCGTTTAGGCTGGTTGCGCTCCAGACGTCACACTCAACGTCGAAATCGGCGGCCAGCATGTCGGCCGCAGCAATTGATTCGCGAAGGATTGTGCCGCTGCCCAGCAGCTGGGCTCTCAGCTCCGCCTTCCCGCCCTCACGGATCCGGTACAGACCCCGGCGGATGCCCTCCTCGGCCCCTTCGGGCATGGCCGGCTGCGGGTAGTTCTCGTTCATCAGCGTGACGTAGAAAAACACGTCCTCCTGCTCGGCATACATCCGGCGCATACCCTCGTTGAGGATCACCACCACCTCGTAAGCGAAGGTCGGGTCATAGCTCACGCAGTTGGGGATAGTGCCCGCCAGAAGGTGACTGTGGCCATCTTCATGCTGCAGTCCCTCGCCGTTGAGCGTGGTACGCCCCGACGTGCCGCCCAGCAGGAAACCGCGGGCGCGCAGGTCGCCGGCCGCCCAGGCGAGGTCGCCGACGCGCTGAAACCCGAACATCGAGTAGTAGATATAGAAAGGGATCATCTGGATCCCCGTGCTGGCGTAGGCCGTTGCGGCGGCGATCCACGACGAGATCGCGCCCGCCTCCGTGATGCCTTCTTGCAGGATCTGCCCTTTGACGTCTTCCTTATAAAAGAGCAACTGATCGGAGTCTTCAGGCTGGTAGAGCTGTCCGACCGACGAGTAAATGCCAAGCTGACGAAACATCCCCTCCATGCCGAAGGTCCGCGCTTCATCGCAGAGGATCGGCACAATGCGCGGCGCCAGCGTCTTGTCGCGCAGCAGGATCGACAGATAGCGCACAAATGCCATCGTGGTCGACATTTCGCGTTCACCGGAATCTTTCAGGAGCGCGTCGAACGGCTTCAGATCCGGCACCGGCAGCGGGTCTGATTGGTAATAGTCGCGCCGCGGCAGCGAGCCGCCGAGCGCGGTCCGGCGTTCGCGCATGTATTTGAGCTCCGGGCTGTCTTCTGCCGGCATGTAGTAGGGCAGCTCCTCCAGCTGTTCGTCAGCGATCGGCACGTTGAAGCGATCCCGAAATTCGCGAATCGAATCGACGTCCATCTTTTTCTGCTGGTGGGTCGTGTTCTGCGCCTCACCGGCCAGGCCCATGCCGTAGCCTTTGACGGTCTTGGCAAGAATCACCGTCGGTTGGCCTTGGTGGGCCACGGCAGCCGCGTAGGCAGCGTAGATCTTGTGCGGGTCATGGCCGCCCCGATTGAGCCGCCAGATGTCCTCATCCGACATGGTCGAGACCATTTCCTTCAGCTCCGGATATTTGCCGAAGAAATTTTCGCGCGTATAGGCGCCGCCGTGGGCTTTGTAGTTCTGATAGTCGCCGTCCAGCGCCTCCTCCATTCGCTGGCGCAGCAGGCCTTTGGTGTCCTTGGCCAGCAGCGGATCCCAGTAGGATCCCCAGATCACCTTAATAACGTTCCAGCCCGCACCTCGAAACACCCCCTCCAGCTCCTGGATGATCTTGCCGTTGCCACGCACCGGCCCGTCGAGGCGCTGCAGGTTGCAGTTGATCACAAACACCAGGTTGTCGAGCTTTTCCCGACCGGCGAGCGATATGGCTCCGAGCGACTCCGGCTCGTCCATTTCCCCATCGCCGCAGAACACCCACACCTTGCGTTTTGCCGTGTCCGCCAGCTCCCGGTCGTGCAGATAGCTTAAGAACCGCGCCTGGTAAATCCCCATCAGCGGCCCGAGTCCCATGGACACGGTCGGCAGCTGCCAGAAGTCGGGCATCAGCCAGGGGTGCGGGTAGGAGGACAAACCGTCGCCATCCACTTCGCGCCGGAAGTTATCCATCTGTGCTGCGCTGATGCGTCCCTCAAGAAACGCCCGGGCATAAATCCCCGGCGAGCAGTGGCCCTGCATATAAACCAGGTCGCCACCGTGGTCTTCCGTCGGACCATGCCAGAAATGATTGAAGCCGACGTCGTAAAGGGTTGCGGCGGACGCAAAGCTCGCGATATGCCCACCCAGGCTGCTGTCCGCACGATTCGTTCTGACCACCATCGCCATGGCGTTCCACCGGATCCAGCAGCGCAGTCGCCACTCCAGCTCCGCGTCACCCGGGCTGCGCTTTTCCAGGTTGGGGGGAATCGTGTTGACGTAGGCCGTGGTGGCGTCGTACGGCAGGTAACCCCCCGACCGACGTGCCAGGTCCACCATCTGCTCCAGCAAATAATGAGCTCGCTCCGGGCCGTCAGCGTTGATCACGGCCGACAGGGCATCCAGCCACTCCTGGGTTTCCTGCGGATCCAGGTCGGTCTGGGGTTGGAGGTCGGATGACATGGGCATTCCTTCACCGGTGGCGTGGGAACGCTAGTGTAGAGGCAGTCGGTTAAAAACGCATTACTTAGCTAAGCTAAATAAAATAAGCCCTTGTTTCAGCGCCTTCAGGGCGTGCGGTCGAAGGTTTTTCGCGCCAGCCGGGCCATCAGCTCAGGCTCTGCTTCAAACAGGCCAAAACCCAGTTTCGGCAACAAAACCAGCTCCACCTTAGGCCGCAGGTCGGTCAGTCGTGGGGTGATGTTTTCAAGATCATCAGCCGGGCTGACTGCCGTGAAGGGAACCTTGATGGCCTTGAGCGCCCCGGCAAGATCATGTCGCATGACGGCCCTGGCGCCCCACCAGGCCGTATCTCCCGCCTGGATCTTTTCGATAAAGGTGCGCTGGACCGAGCGGTCGCTTTGCCCAGCACCTCGCCACCGGTGTGATCGCTGCCACTCATCCAGCAGGTGGCTGCCGTTCGAGCTGATGGGTTTGGGCCATGGCTGATCAAAGAAACCCTCGCGTTCGGAGGCGTCAAACAGCGCCAGCCCCACCAGCAGCATCGCGTGGATCGACGCGTCTTCTGCTCGCGCGAGTTCCGCGGCGATCGAAGCGCCGGTGTGATAGCCAACCACGTCGAATTCTTCCAGTTCTTGAGCAGCCGTAAATTCACCCATCGCGCGCGCGTAGTCTTCGATCTCCGGCGCTGCCGCAGGCAGGTCCGACTCTCCGAGTCCTGGCGTGTCGACCGCATAGACAGCCCGGTCGACGGCCAGCTCTGCCATGAACTCAATAAACACCTGCGAGGAGTTCGGCGTTTGGTGAAAGCACACCACCGGCCGGCGCCGCTCAGCGGCAGCGTCCAGCGGACGCGCCAGACGATAATGGAGCTGCCCGTATCCCACGCGCTGAAACCCGCGGCTGACCGTCACCGGCGCGTCGCCGAGACGGCGTTTTGCAAAAGGTGCTACGGTCACGCTGGCTCCAACCAGGCGCAGCCAATCCCGCCGGCTGAGGACAGGCATTGCTCAGCCCTCCCCGACCAGCTGAAGCAGCATGCCGTTCGGGGCACGCAGCACCGCACTATCGGTCCCGGACCATGGACCCTTCACACCGACTTGCCTGGCCAGCGGCACCACTACGCTGTCAGTCTTCTCCGCTTCGCGCACCACCGCCTGTAGTCCGTCGACGCGCACGGTCACTCCCAGCAGGCCTCGCACCGGCGGAACCACTGGATCGATGGTCTCATCCCCCGGCTTGGCCAGTCCGTAGTCGATCATGCCGATATAGGGTGCCTTCAGATTCCAGCCGATGTTTTTTGCCCGGATATGGACCGGCTCGTCGCTACCGATCATCTGGCCAAAGTTGGAGTCTTTGACCTCGTACTCGTAGATCACGTCGAAGCCGAGAATCCGACGAAAGTAGGCCGCGCTTTCCTCGAGCGCCAGCGTCGGTCCCGAAATACTCTGCGGTTCAGACACCGGGCGACCCAGACCGCTGGAGAACCTGTTCACCATAGCCGGAGGCGGCTCGATCATGGCGCAGACCACCTCGTCCCGCACCCAGGCGTGCGCTTCCCGCACCGGTCCGTCCGGCGAATCATAGCTGGCGATCTCGTCGTTGATGGTCAGCCCATACTCGCGGGCCCGCTCAAGGGCGGGTTCCAGGTGGGTCACAAAAAAGTCGATCACCTTGGCGGCTCCCGGGACAAGCCCGCGACTGCGGTGACGAATCGTTGCGTCGGACTGCGGCTCGAACTGAATCAGCTGGACGCCGTAGCTGCTGCCCGGCGTTTGCAGTATCGCCACGCGGGCACCCTCGCCCGTCACGCCCCAGGCGCGCGGCAGCGTCGCCGAGTCGAGCGGGTATTCGTGCGTCAGCGCGAGCCCAAACACTTCGGTGAAGAGCCCGAGATGCCAATCGAGGTCTGAACTGGAAACCACCGGACCAAAAATCTGGTGGCGCTCAGCCATGCAACGAAACCCCTGGCGTCAAGCGGCTGGCGAAACCGGTCGGCACCGCCAAACGTCGTTCCTGAATGGAGGAAAACATCACCACCGCACTATGCCACAGGCCTCGCAGAATCGCCGCCCTGCGGTATGATCAGCGGTGAATTGAACCGCCTGGATCGGCCTTGAACGAACAACCTGTGACCCAAGCCATGGAGAACTTTTGGGAGGAGGCCCGACGGCACTGCCCGGAGCTGCCAGACGCCTTCACCTGCCGGCAGATCGGCAGCCAGCCCGCCATCAATGCGGCCATCCTGGACGCGATTGCCAGCGGCAACAAAACGGGTACGGTGAGCCTGCCCGAGATCTATCGGCAGCTTGACCGGCCCAGGCCGGCGGTCGGCGACGGCATCATCTTTCAGGATGCCGAGGGTGCCGCAGCCCGGGCGGTAATGATCACCAACATCGACGACGTTCCCTACGGAGAGATTACGGAACAGCACACGAGCCTGGACGGACCCCGCGTCCGAGCGCTGGACGCCTGGCAAGCAACCCACAAAGGCTGGTTTGACAGCGTGCTGGCACCCTACGACCAGCGCTGTGACGACGACACGATCATCGCCTTCGAGACGTTTCGCGTGTGCTACCCGCCGCTGGCGCAAGACCGTTGATGGATACGGCTGAGTCGACCATCGAGGCATACCGAGAGGCCTGGAACGCCATGAACTTCTCGGCGCTGCTCCGGCTCTGGGACCACAGCGAGGCCGAGATCTATTACCTGGCAGAAGAGTTCGAAAAGCCGATGGTGAGCCTCGATGAGGTCTCCAAGTATTTTGACCTCACCACCGCCGCCGTCGAGTCGGTGCAGCTTTGGGTCGACGGCCTGAACCTGAAGCCGCTGGCCGACGACCTTCAGGTTGCGACGTTCGACATGCACGTCGACGCCAGCCTGACCGGTTCAGCCGCCCGCGGCGTGAGGCCTCTGGGCATCGACGTGCGCGTCAGCTCGATACTCCGGCAGCGTGAGGGTCAGTGGCGCTTTATTCACTACGTGGAGGCCCCGCTGGGCGCGCTGCCTTTTGTGCGTCGAGCCTACCAGGCCAACACCCGCGGCTGAGGGCGGCGCCCCGCACCGTGAGCCAAAGATCCCGGCTTCAGGGACATCAGTTGGCCGCCCTGACCCCGGTACTTTTCTTCGGGCTGGCGCCCTTACGCAGGTAAAACTCAAACGCCTGATCGCGCCGACCCTGGAGATACGGAACGATATAGAGTGCCGCCATACCCTCGAGGTAGCGGGCGTGGCGAATGGGCCCGACGTCCACCGTCTCAAACCCGAGCTTCTCAACAAGCTCCGACACCTGCTCCTTTGCCTCAACGCTGTCTCCGGCCAGTGGCACCGACACCGAACCACCGGCAGCGGCCGGGTTGGCCATCACGTGAAAGCCTACGGTGTTAAAGGCTTTGACCACCTGGCAATCCGGCAACGCCTCCTGGATCGCTTCGCCGGCTGACCGATCGGTGGCCATCGCCATCAGGCCATCTTCGGTCGGAACCAGCGCGTTGCTGACGTCGATAATGATCTTTCCCGACAGGCCGCTTAGTTCACCGAGCACCGCCTCCATCGCCCGGAAGGGTGTCGCGATCACCACCACATCCGCCTGGGCCGCCGCTTCAGCGGTCGTCGCCGCTGACGCGTCGCCGCCGGTTTTCTCCACCAACGACTGCACGTCCTCCCGCTGCGGATCCCGAGATCCATATACCACCCGCATGCCGAGTTCGGCGAAACGGGGCCCCAGCGCGTTTCCGACGCGCCCTGTACCCAGCACTGCAATCACGCGATTCTCCTCTGCCCTGACCGGGCCGGTTGTGAAACAAGCCGCCGCCGCGGCGACCAGCAGCAGCGCGGTGGTAAGCCAACGGCCAGCCGCGACGGCCGGTGTTGAGATGTTGTTATCAACCATCATGATTCTCCAGCCCAGCGTCAGCGGATTGTGTTAACAGTTCAAAAAACTCCAGCCAGACGCCGCCCGGCCCGCGGACGGCCAACACCCTGGCGGTCCCGTAGGGCTTAAGCTCAATGGTCGCCGGCGCGGCAATCACCTCGATACCCTTCCGCCGAACGTGGTCGTAGAAAGCGGTGAGATCGGCGACCGGAAAGCGCAGCATGACGATCCCCAGGTTTGGCGGGCTGGCCCGATCCGCCCAGTCGGCGCCGGTCAGCCCGTCAAACTGCAGCAGCTCAACCGAACCCTCGTTTTTGCCCTGAGGGTGGACAATGCTGACGATCCGCGGCACCTCCGCGGTAACGTTATGAGGCATACCGAGCACGTTGGGCCCCGGCGCCTTGCTGGCTCCGTGATGTTCCAGGTAAGACGTGAAGCCAAGCTTATTCATGTAGAAGTCCCGGGCCTGCTCGATGTCGGGAACAATCTGGGTTGCGTTGAAGATCCGACTCATCTGCTGCAGCTGAGGCCAGCCCTCCAGGGGCGGCTCGATCCGCTCGATCAGCGCCATAACCACCCCATCAGGTCCGCGCGCCAGCCACTCCTTAACCACAAACGGCCCGAAGCTGAACTGGACCGGATCGCTGGAGGCCTGCCAGTTGCGCGCCTGAAATTCGTTGAACTTCTGATCCATGCTCAGCACGCGTGCGTTGACGTCAAACCAGCCGCCCGTGTCCCAGGACTGCGCGTTGGAGCGGATCTGCTGCTGAGGAACGCCCGAAAACTTCACCAGCCGCACATAGCCGCGCGGCGTGCCCGGATTGCCCAGCACCAGCTGGTGGCCAGACGCGTCGCCGCCGAGCCCCCAAGCCCGGAGCTGCGCGTCGCTGAGCGGGCCCTCCGCCTTGACCTGCCAGCCCGCAACGTTTTCAAAAAACTCGCGATAGCCTTCGAGGGAAGAAACGCTGAATACCGCTTCCTGGTAGCCGCCGGTGACCAGTGACGCAGCCTGTGTCTCTGGCTGAGACCCCGCAAGGCGCGGCACACACAGCAGAACGATCAGTAAAAGGCGAGTCATGAGCAACCTCGAGGGCGGCGACGGGCGGCACACCGGCTCGCGGTTTGCCTGACTTTTGCAGGTTACAGCGTCTTGCGCGGGGCCGACCGAATAATGACATAATGATATAACAAAATAACGTTTGCAGCGATGGCCAACCTGTCTAACCAGCCCCCTTATCCGCAGCTTCGGCGGCAGTTTGTCGACGGACAGTATGGCCAGCTGCACACACGCATCTGCGAGCCGGGGGATGCCGCGGCAGCGCCCGTGGTTTGCCTGCACATGAGCCCCAAGTCCGGCCGACTCTTCGCTGACGTAATGCCGCACCTGGCTGCCGACCGGATGGTGCTGGCGCCTGACTATCCCGGGCACGGGGAGTCCGACCTGCCGCCGGCGGAGCCTGAAGTGCGGATCGAAGACTTCGCCGCCGACGTCTGGCGGGTCGTCGACCAGCTAGCGAAGGCGCCGGTCCATTTTGTCGGGCACCACACCGGGTCCATGGTGGCCGTGGAGGCTGCGTCCCGGCGTCCTGCTGACGTCCTGAGCGTGACCTGCATTGGCGCGCCGGTATTCACCGACGAAGATCTGGAGCGGCTGCACCGCACCTATGCGCCGATCCCCATCGACGAGGCGGGGACCCGCTTCCGAATCATGTGGGAACGTGTGCTGCACCATCGTGGTCCGGGCATGACGCTGCAGATGGCCGCCACGTCCATGGCCGAGAATCTGCGAGCCGGGGACCACTATGAATGGGGCCATCGGGCGGCGTTCGCCTACGGCGCCACCTATCGGCACAAGCTTGCTGAGCTTCGCCACCCGGTGCGGGTCATGAACCCGGCGGACGACTGCTTTGAGCAATCCAAGCGTGCCGATGCGCTGCTGATGAATGGCCAGCGCAACGACTACCCCGCCTGGGGCCACGGCTTTCTCAGCGCCTATGCGGCCGAAGCCAGCCGGGAACTTTTGAGTTTTATTCACGAGGTCGAGCGCAGCGCCTGACCTTTTCGTTAACATGGGTAGCGCCGCCGCTGCCACCTTCAGGATGAACCATGGCTGACAAACCTTATCTGCGATTCCAACGAGCCAACTATCTCGTCAAGGACATTGACCGCGCGCTCGCGTTGTACCGCGACGTGCTGGGTTTTGAGGTGGCCTTCACCAAAGACTCACCGGACGATTCCTACTCCTACTCGGTCTTCGAAATCGATCGCAGCAATCAGATGCGCTTTTGTGTGCTGAGCACCGAAAGTCAGGTCCGAGTTATGGCGCTGACGGAGGTGCCGGGAGACATGCTGCCCGTGCCGTTCCCGAGACGCAGCGCCATAGTCCTGGAGGTAGGCGACGTCGAAGCGGTGTGTGCCGGGGCGGAGGCGCTAGGATGCCACGTCTACGATGAGGAGGAGCTTCACACCCACGATGGCCGGGTCGGCCAGGAGGTGGGTATTGTGGATCTTGATGGCAACCTGGTGGTGATCTATAAGATCCCCGCGGCGGGCTGACCGACGATGGCGCAAAGCGAACGGTCTTACCCAAACCCGCGTTACGCGTGGTACATGGTGGTGATCCTCACCATCGCCTACGTCCTGTCGTTTGTCGATCGCTATATCCTGGGTCTGCTGATCGAACCCATCAAGGCTGACCTCGAGCTCACGGACACCCAGATCGGCTACCTTCTGGGCCTGGCTTTTTCCGTCTTTTACGCCACAATGGGCCTGCCGTTGGGCTACCTTGCTGACCGCAAGCGCCGCACCTTCTTGGTTGCCGCAGGCGTTGCAGTCTGGTCGGCGGCCACCGTGGCATCCGGCATGGCCAAGAACTTTGCCCACATGTTCATCGCCCGCATGACGGTCGGGGCCGGCGAGGCGACCTTAAGCCCCTGCACCATGTCGATGATCTCCGACAGCTTTCCGCGCGAAAAGCGCGGTCGACCTATTGCGTTCTACACCGCAGCGCTATCCCTCGGCGCCGGCATCGCATCGCTGCTGAGCGCCGGCATCCTGACGTGGGCGAAATCGGTGCCCGAAATCTCTGTACCGCTGCTCGGCAGTGTGGCCCCGTGGCAATTCACATTTATTGTGGTGGGCCTGCCGGGCCTGCTGCTGGCGCCGCTGGTCCTAACGCTGCGTGAGCCGCCCCGGCATCGCACGGCGGGCGCGTCGGTGGCGCCGAAGTTTTCCGTCATGCTGGCCCACGTTGGGAGCCGCTGGAAAACCTATCTGAGCTTTGTTTACTTCGTCTGCGTGATGACGATCGTCGCCTACAGCCAGGGCTGGTACGCCCCGATGTTTCTGCGAACCTGGGGCATGGAGGCTGAGATGTACGCGACGGTCAACGCATTTGTACTGCTGGCGGTGGGCCCGCTGACGGTCAACGTGGCCGGCTGGCTGAACGACAAGTTCTACGCGCAGGGCCGCAAAGACGCACCACTGCTGATCATCATGCTGGGAGTCTGCGTGCTGGTGCCGACCGGCATCATTGCACCCCTGATGCCGAACCCCGTGGCCGCGTTTGCCGTCATCGTGTTCAACACCTGCGGCATCGCCCTGGCGTCAGCCACCGGCGTCACCGCGCTCATGAACATCACGCCCAGCGAGATCCGCGGCCAGACGGTAGCGCTCTACTACATGGTTTTGAGTCTCAGCGGATTGCTGCTGGGCCCGGGAACCGTCGGCTGGCTGTCGGACGGGGTGTTTGGCAACGAGAACCTCAACTACGCGGTTGCTGCGGTGCCGGCCATCTTCGGCCTTCCGGCGCTGCTGCTCATTCCCTACGCCAGGCGCAGCTATCTCGCTGAGGTGGCGGCCCAGGAGAAAGCCGGCGCCGCCTAGGGGGCTGTAAGAATTGCCATCCATGTGCTGGGCGCAGCGCGCCGAAGAACTTCGTTTTTCAAAACGCTGCTAGGTCCGCCGGCTCCCTGAGCAACCGCGCTACATAAAGGGCGTCTCAAAACGGTTTGAGTTCATGTAGCAGCTCACCAGCGCCCATTTCAGATTAAGCCCAATGCGATCCGCGGTGGGCACGGTGAACGCGTAGCCGTGCTCTTTCATGCTGTCGCCCATAGCTTCGCTCAGGTACACCACCAGCGAATCCCGGGTGAAAATGCCCTCGTAGTTGTTGATCGGCCAGTCGACCAGAAACAGGCTGACCCGGAAACGACGATCTTCTTTGTCGGTAAACCAGGCCTGCCCGCCCTGGTCGTGAAGCCGCAGGCCTTCGTACCGCTCGTATGGCTCATCGCGCCCGCCGCCCACGCCAGGGATATCGGCGTAACACTCGAAGCGACGGATCCGGTGGAGCTGAAAGTCCTGCCCGGACCCAGTGAAGGCCATCCATAGGTGTCGTTCGCTGATGACCACCTCCGTGGGCAGATCCTTCGCGCAGCTCTGGCGAGAGGTCGCCCGAAACTGTGCCGGCTCACGTCGCCAGAGCAGCTCGCAGGCGTCCGCGGCGGGGAGCTGATCACCGGGCGGCAGGTTGCCCGTACCTACACCGGGTTCCAGCACCCACATTTGCATCTGGACGGTGGCCGTCTCGGGCTCCGGCCTCAGCGACCACAGCTGGCTGCCGGTGGCTTTCTCAAAGTCGCTGTCCCAGTACCCGGACACCACAAAGACGTGCTCACCCAGCGCGCTGCCGGGCACCGATTCAACCACCTGATGTATGCGCCGGTGTTTTTCGCTGCGATCACCGCGCACGTCGAAGTAGCTCTGATTGGCGTTATCGAACCCGCCCTGCAACATCGTCGCAATCACCATAAGGTCACGCTCGTAGGGCTGGCTGTCCTGCCCCTGCGCCCAGCCCATCGTCGGCGTGACCGCAAAAAGACTTAAGCAAAAAAACCTGAGCGCAATCCAACCAGGGCTCCGTCGTTGATTCATATTATCGTTTCCCTATTGCGAAAAAATATCGATACGCAGCCCCGCGGGTGTGTGCGCGGTCAGCGCGGCGCCCGACCCCGGCAGCACCTGAACCGGCTCATGCTCTGAAATGGGGCCACCGGCTTCGGCAAGCTGTGCGGCCAGAGCTGCAAGGTCAGCACAACGATAGTTTACGTGCAGCACGCCGAGCGACTTGGGCTTGGCCAGGGGGTATCGGTCGACGCCTTCAACGCCGCGGTACTGAATCAGCTCCATCTGGCCGAAGTGCTGGCCCGCTTCGCCCCAGATGCTGATATCCAGCTCAGCTCCGGCAGGCAAGCCGACCATCTTTTCCACCTCAGGTCCGGACAGGAGGTTGTGCGTCAACAGCTGCATACCAAAACCCTGCTCAAAATACCGCCGCTCCGCGGCCGCGTCGCCCACGATCGTGATCAGCGGGCCTACGCCGGCGAACCCGTGCGCGGTAAAGGGGTGGCTCTGGCCCAGCACCTGAAGCAGGACCACGTTGATCGCGTCGTGAGACGGCAAATGAACCTCGCGGAAAACGGTGCCGTCAGGCGCCTCTACCTCGCTGCAGTGATCATTGCGGAACGCCCAGCCCCGCTGCTGCAGCTCAGCCATACGGCGCGGCAGATCGTCGACATAAATGTCCAGGTTTTTGGGGCACAGATCGAACACCTCAGCACCCTGCCGAATCGGTGGTTCAGGTTCATGAAACTCCACCAGATGCAGGCCACCCGCCGTTAGCCCGGGCGTTCGAAGCAGCGCCTGCTGGACTATGTCCTCCGGCTCAATCCCCCACAGCCAGGCGAGCTCGGGATCGTGTCCAACTCGAAGCTCTTCGCACGAAAGGCCGAACGTCTTCTGCCACAGTTCCAGCGCCGCAGCGAGACTGGCAACGCCCACCGATACGCTCGACCAGCCACCGAGCCGTACGCTTCGGTTCATCGGCCCGCGCCACGCCGCGCGCAGCTCAGTCGATCATGGCGCAATGGCCAGATCCTGGCGAATCTCCTCGATCAGCATACCGACGTAGTAATCGCTCGACTGCTTGCCGGCTTCGTCGAGGTAGGCTGTCAGGTCGACTTTGGTGATCTTGACCCCGCACTCATCGAAGTCTCCCCGCACATAGTGACGAGGCAGAGACACCAGCGCCGCGAGCCGCCGATTGCGCGCCGAACGCTGCCAGAGGTCCAGCGCCTTACAGGTGTTCTGCTCGATGGTTTGCCCGAGCAGATAAAGATAGCCGATCACAAACGTGGATTGCGGATAGTCTTTGGACAACGCCTTCAGGCGGTAGGGCATCGCTTCCTCACCCCGCCCGGAATAGCCGTAGGCCCGGCCCAGCTGATAGTTAAGGCGTGGATTCTCCGGGTCAGCCGCCACCGCTTTGGTGCAGGCGGCGATCGCGGCGGACTTATCCATGCCCGACCGGCTCACAGGATCAGCGACATGCCCGGGATCCCGACCGTGTGAGGTCAGGCGGTCGCATTCAGTGACCTCCTGGGACCAGCGCGAAAAGTCGTAGTCTTCGAATTCGACGGCCTGTGCTGACGCCAAACCGGCACCGATCAACAGCGCGGCCGCAGCAGCGTGCCGGCAACGGGAAAGTGGGTTCATAGAGCTGACTCCTGGACATGAATGAGCGCCGGATTGCGGCCGGCCAAGGAAGACGAGGCAATGTAGCATAAGCCTTCGGCGAGGCCAGCTTAGGCTGGGGCGGGGCTCGTCGAAAAACGCCGCATCAGAAGCAGAGCCATAGCGGCAAGCACAACGATTCCCAGATAGAGGAGAAACACCAGCTCGTAAGAGCCGGTAACGTCGCTGATATGGCCGGCGAGCGGTGCCGTCGGCGCCGTAATCGGAATATGCATTGGGCTCTGAATCCCAAAAGCCCGACCGAAGCTGCGGGCACCAAACGATCGGGAGATCATGGAGGTCCACACCGGGGTGGTGCTTCCGGCGGCGCCGCCGAGCAGCACGCTGGCGAGGATGAGACCCTCGTAGCTCTGAAAAGACCAGAAGGTGACTAGCGCTGAGCTCATCAGCAGCACCGCGAGCAGAGCCACCGGCCCGATACCAAAACGATCCGCCAGCGAACCGGTCACCACCTTCCCGCCCAGCGAGCAAAAGGCCACGATCGAATACAGCAGCGCGGTCTGCTGGCCGCTAAAGCCCAGGTCCTTGGTGTGCAGACTCAAGTTTGCCAGCATGCCGAGCGTGACG
This sequence comes from Pseudomonadota bacterium, assembly GCA_039033415.1. Classification (NCBI taxonomy): domain Bacteria; kingdom Pseudomonadati; phylum Pseudomonadota; species Pseudomonadota bacterium. The sequence continues at coordinate 236,661 of JBCCCR010000006.1, forward strand.
CCGAGCAGCGCCCCGGAGTAGACGGTCTGAAGGTACAGCGTTGGACTGCGAAACAGCCGACGGAACGACCAGTCGGCGGCCTGTGTTGAGGTCGAAGCCGCGTCGTCTTGGGCTGCCGGCGCCTCCGGCTCTAGCCCGCGGTCCTCGGGAAAATTCGCCAGCACGCGGTAAAAGACCGGCGCCAGCGCAATCACGCCCAACCCCAGAAACATCATCGACGTGCGCCAGCCGTAAGCGACAAACAGAAACGCCAGCGCCGGAGGCGCGAGAAAGCCGCCGATCGACGAACCCGTCAGCGATACCCCGAGCGCCAGCCCGCGATTTTTTCGGAACCAGCGGGCGATCAGAGCTGAGCTGGGCAGCATGCCAAGCGATAAGACCCCAAGCGGAATCAGCGTCGCGTAAACCACCCATACCTGAACAAGCTGCCCGGCCTGACTGATCAGCACCATCCCGCTGCCCATGCTGACGGCGCCGACCGCCACCAGGTGTCGGGCAGACTTCTTGTCCACCCACATGCCGACAAACGGCGACATGATGTTGGAACCCGCCGTGATGAGCGTTTCGATCAGCGTAATCCGGGCGCGCGTGGCGCCGAACTCGTCCTCAAACGCCGACGTGTACATGCCCATCGACCAGAAGATCAGCCCGCCCTGAAGGGCGTTGCCGAGCACACCCATGGAAGTGATCGCCCAGCCGTAAAATGGTTTGCGCATACGTGTCCTTAACAGCGGCCTGTGGGTCCCCTATGATCGAACCGCTCACAGATGGAGAACGATCGTGAAACCCCATGAAACCATATACGGGCAGGTGAAGTACACGAGTCGCAAACCCGACCGGCTGGGCGCCGAGCGCGGCCGCGAGCAGTTCACCATCACGCGCCACGGCAACGGCTGGCGGACGCTGCGGGCGCACTGCGAAATCGACGACGCACCCAACGTGATGCGCGACGTGATGCTGACCGTCGACGACAGCTGGACCACCCGCGAAGCCTACGTGCGCCTGAGCGTCGGCGATCAATTTATGGGCGCCACCTGGTATCGCTTCGAGGACCGCTTTGCCGAGTGTGAGGGGGTGCTGGCGGACCGCGGCCGGTTCAGCGACCGCGTGGAATACGATCAGCCCGGCGATCTGTTCGGCACCCACCCGATCCAGGGTGATGCTTGGCACCTGCATTCACTGGACGTCAGCAACGGACCGACGGTCAAAATTTTTGACCGCTTTTTGATGACCTCGCTCGATCATCGCGGTGCGACCGGACCGGAGCTGGTCTGGCACGATCCGGGCATGCGCATCGAATACGTCGGTCCCGAGACGGTCACCGTCGCCGCAGGCACCTTTGACGCCCTGCACTTTTGCTACGGGGACCGCTCCAGCACGGCGTTGGGTTCCAACGAAAGCGGCGAGCATCCGCCCTACGAGATCTGGACGACAGCCGACGGCGAGTACGTGCTGCTCAAAGCGGGCGTCGCCGGGTACATGCAGACCCACTACGAGCTCACTGACCTCAAGCGTGAGCCGCCGCAAACTGATTCCGGCTGAGCCGGCAGTAATTAATCGATCGGTTTGCTGGCCGGCAGACCCAACGCGCCGGGATTCATCAGGCCCGAGGGATCCAGAGACTGCTTCAGTGCGGCGACCAGCTCAGCGGCGACCGGCGACAGCGAGTCATAGTAGGGATAAGTGCGGCCAATCTGCGTACTGGCTGCGCCCCGGGCCTGGAAAAAGGCCACGATTTCACGACGGATCGTCTCGACCAGCGCCCTGCCCTTTGGATTGGGTTCCGGCTCGGTCAGCTTCTTCAGGTGTGAAGGCTCCGGCGTGCTGCGGTGCAGCGGCAGCCACTCGTCATACCACCGCAGCACCGGCTCGTAGCTGAACGCATGGTTGGAGATCGCCACGAACAACTGGCTGAACGTCACGCGATTCGCGGCCATGGCGTCTGCATGCGACGCAAAGATGCGGTTCACGCCCTCGATGGTTTCCGCGGCGTCTTCATGGGCAACCTTTGAATTCAGCGCCGCCCAGCGGTCGCCGTCACCGCCGAGGATTCCGTTCAGCGGTTCAAAAAGGTTGGCCCGCACCGCGCGCGGGATCGAGTCGGCAATCTCAGCGCCGCGGTGCCGCAACGCGAGCTCGCAGCAGGTCGCTCGATCGGCAGCCACGGCTTCATCGGTGTTGCCGGCACACACCAGATGCAGCGAATAAACGTCGTCTCCCGCGACACCCCGGCCGGCAGCGGCGATCCCGGCGCCGGCCCTTAACCCCTGTTTCTTCACCACGTTGAGGAGGCGCTTGATATCAGCCTTGAGGTCGGCCTCTTTCATGCTGCGCCGGTTGGTCTCCGGATCAAAGACGTAGACCTCTTCCGCGCAGCCCGATCGAGCGATGTCGGACAGCGCCGCGGCTGCGTCCGCGGCCGTCGCAAAAACAAACGATGCGTAGTCGTTAGCGCTCGGCTTCTTGATCAGCCGCAGCGTGGCCGCCGCCTTGACGCCGAGCGCGCCGGCGTCGTGCACAAACAGACCGGTCAGGTCGGGTCCGTAGCTGCGGTAGAAGCCTTTGCCGTTTTTGAAGCCAGCCTGACCTGTCGTCAGCACGTTGCCGTTGGCGGTGACCACCTCGAGCCCGAGCACCAGCTCCGCGCCGGAGCCGTAACGTGCCGTACCCATGAACAGCGCGCCGTTCGACAGCCCGCCGCCGACCGTGGCACAGGCGCCGGAAAACGTTCCGAAAAACGGTAGCCGCAGGCCTAGCGGGTCGAGCGTTTCATAAATGGCTTTCCACGTGACGCCCGCCTCGACGGTAATGGTCATGTTCTCCGGGCTGACCTCCAGGATCGCATCGAGCGCTGACGTGTCGACGACCACCGCCTGGCGGCGGTCCGGCAGGTAACCTCCGGTGTAGCTCATCCCGCCGCCGCGCGGAAATACGGCAAAACCCTGCGCGGTGATCAGCCCGACCGCGTCGGCCAGACGCTGACGATCGGCGGGACGAATCACCAGCCGAGCCGTCTCGCCCTGGCTGTAGACATCGCTGGACAGGCGCTCCCGCGCCGCGCTGTCGCTGATGATCTCGTCGGGCGCCAGCACGCGAGACAGGGCTTCGATCAGCCTGGAGGCGGCTGCGTTCAGTTCATCAGGCGGGCTTACGGGTGCGACAGAAGTGACGCTTTCAGATTTCGTTAACATCTGAATAATTTATCATGGGTGGATGGCTAACGCTGAGCGAGAAGTCCCCTCCGTCTGGCTGCTTGGCGTCGCCAGCGGTTTGTCGCCCTTTGGCATGGCGGTTGTGGTGCCTGCCCTTGGGAGCGTGAGCGAACGTTTTTCCGCCGATTTCCTGTCGGTGCAGTTTTTGGTTTCCGCCTATCTGCTGGGCCTGTCGATCGCCCAGCCCGCTTGCGGCTTTCTATGCGATCGCTACGGCCGCCGGCCGGTAATGCTCGTCGGGTTCCTGGTTTTTGTGGCGGCCAGCCTGCTGTGCGCGGTGGCGCCGACGCTGGAGCTGCTGATCGCCGCGCGCTTTGTGCAGGCGGCGGGCGTCAGCGTTGGCACGGTGGCGAGCCGCGCCATCCTGAGGGATACCCGGAGCGCGGACAAGGTCGCCGAGGGAATGTCCTATATCGCTGCAACCATGGGCCTGGCGCCGGTGGTGGCCCCCATCGCCGGCGGCGTGCTGGACTCCGCCACCGGCTATGCGTGGATATTTGTGTTCTCAGCCGCCATGGGCCTGCTGGTGCTGGTCAATATGCTGATGCATCTTTCCGAAACGTTACCTAAAGAGGCGCCTCAGCCCCGCTGGCGCGACTGGCTGGTCAGCTACGGCGACCTGCTGCGATCGAAAAAATTTGTCGGCAGCACCCTGGTTTTCGGTTTTGTTCAGGGCACGTTCTTTTCTTTTATGGCGATCGGCGCGGCCCATTTTGCCGCTGCGTTCGGCTACAGCTCATCCCGCTTCGGGACCATCTGGGGGCTGATGGCGTTGGCATACGTGCTTGGCGCCTGGCTCGGTGCCCGCACCACCCGGGCGTATGGTACCCGGCGTGTGGTGAGCGCCAGCGTGCTGCTGGCGGTGGCTGGTGGCGCAGTGCTGGCCTTGCTGAACGTTTTGATGGAATCGTCACCGATGACCATCCTGGTCCCGCTGGGCTTTCTAATGACCCTATCCGGGGCTATCACGCCCGGCGCGATGGCCGGCGCAATCCAGGCCCATCCGGTGATCGCTGGCACCGCCTCTGGCCTCTCGAGCGCGATCGGCCTGCTTGTCGGAGGTCTCTTCACGATCCTCGCCGGCGCGGTCTACACCGGGGCCTTTGCGCCGATTGCGCTCCTGATTTTTGGCACCTGCCTGGCCACCGCAGCCAGCTGGTGGCTGGCGGAGCAGGAACCCCTGCCGGCGGCGATGCCGCAGAAATAGCGTGCTAGCGCTCCACCTTGAGGATGATTTTGCCGTAGTGTTTGCGGTCGTCGATCATCGCGTGGGCCTTGACCACCTCGGCGAGTGGCAGCACCCGATCGACCACCGCCTTAAAGCTGCCGTCCGCAAACCGCGGCAGAGCGTGCCGCCGAAAGCTGGCCATCGTTTCCGTTTCAAAGCGCGGGCTTGTTGAGATACTCATGGACAGCAGCTGGATATTGAGGACGCCGATATTGAGGTTGAAGGTGATATCGCGGCCGCCCGTGCTGCCAAACATCACGACCTTCCCTTCCATGCCCATGGAGTCCAGCAGCTGCTGCGAGGTGGCGCTACCGATGGTCATCAGGCTCACGTCCACCCCCTGACTATCCGTCGCCTCAGCAACGCGGTCACTGATGGACTCGCGCTGGTAGTTGATCAGCAGGTCAGCGCCGAAAGTACTGGCGGGCTCCAGCTTGTTGTCCAGGCTGGCGGTCGCGGCGGTCCAGCAGCCGTGCTGACTGGCGATCTGCAGCGCGGCGCTGCCGACACTGCCGCCCACGGCCTCCACCAGCACCCGCTGCCGCGGGGCAATTTCCGCCACCGTGTGGAGCGCATGCCAGGCGGTGAGCCATCCAACCGGAATCGCGGCCCCTTCTTCGAAGGACAGCGAGTCGGGTAACGACATCAGGTGAGCTTCGTCGAACAGCACCTGCTCGGCGTGGGTGCCGCGCGCTCTGCCAAATACCCGGTCGCCGGGTTTGAAAGCGGTCACGCCGGCTCCGATAGCCACCACAACGCCGGCACCTTCCATGCCCATGACAAACGGCAGCGGCTGGCCGCTGTAGGTGCCGGCCCGCATGCGGGTTTCAGCAAAATTCACGCCGCTGGCGTGTACGTCAACCAGCACCTGGCCCTCGCCGGGTACCAGCGGCTCCAGCTCCTCCCAGACCATCACCTCCGGCCCGCCAAACTCGTTGACCTTAAATCCCTGCATGTGGC